>JASIBJ010000062.1 GCA_030045215.1 Streptosporangiaceae bacterium
GACCGTTCAGCGACGGCGCGTAGCTGACGGAAACGCTGTGCTGGCCCGGTGACAGTTCGTCCGCCGCGGCGATCCTGGTGGCCTCCCCCAGGGAGATTAGGCAGCTCACAGGCCTGCCGTTCAGCAGGTAGAAGGACCATCCGCCGTTGAGGTCGCCGAGCGCGCAGATGACGCCCTCGGCCGGAAGCCGGCCCGCAGCGATCTCGATCTCGGCGGTGGCCGTGAAGCCGCGCAGCATCGGCGGCAGCTGGGCCTCGCAGATGCCGCCGCCACCGGGAACGTAGCTGGCCTCATCGGGCGCCGGGTACTCCCCCGGATGGATCCCGGTCTTGGACTGCGGGCCCTCCCAGAGCGGGAGGACCTGGTTGCGCCCGGCCTCGGCCCACCACAGGTCGCGCAGTGCCCGTACCCGAGCCGGCTGCGCAGCCGACATATCGCGGGCCTCGGCGAAGTCCTCGTCCAGGTTGAAGAGCGCCCAGTGGTCGTCGTCGAGATCCTGGCTGCCGGTCAGGAACCGCCGTTCCCCGAACAGCGGCGACACATAGTCCGTGGTCGCTTTCCAGCCGTCGTGATAGATCGCCCTTGACCCGTGCATCTCGAAGTACTGCGTCCGCCGCCGGCCGGCAGCGGCCGCGTCGGTAAAGCTGGCCATGATGCTGGCCCCGTCGACGGGCTGCTGGGCCACCCCGTCGACCACCTCAGGGACCGGGACTCCCGTCGCATCCAGCACGGTGGCGAACAGGTCCACCGCGTGACAGAACTGCGCTCGCACGTCGCCAGGGCCGGCCAGGCGACCCGGCCAGTGCACCACCAGTGGCGTGCGGACGCCGCCAAGCCAGGCATACCGCTTCCATAGCTGCAGCGGAGTGTTCCCAGCCCAGGCCCAGCCCCAGGGATAGTGGTTGAACGAACGATGTCCGCCCAGCTCGTCGATGTGCCGCAGCGCCTCGGACACCTCTCCGGCCAGGCCAAGCCACGCGTGCGGCTCGTTCATCGTGCCGACCTGGCTGCCCTCCGCGCTTGCCCCGTTGTCCGACAAGACGAGGACGAGCGTGTTGGACAGGTCGCCACGCGCGTCGAGAAAGTCGAGCAACCTGCCGATCTGCGCGTCCGCATGGGTGACGAAGCCCGCGAAGACCTCCATGTACCTGGCGAATAGCCGCCGCTCGTCGCCGCTCAGCGCCTGCCAGTCCGGCACCCAGCTAGGCCGGGGGGTCAGCGCGGTCCCGGCCGGCACAATTCCGGCGGCGAGCTGCCGTCGGAAGGTCGCCAACCGCTCAGCCTCCCAGCCGTGGTCGAACATCCCGCGGTAGGGCTCGATCCATTCGGCCGGCACTTGATGGGGCGCATGCGCGGCTGCGGTAGCCAGATAACACAAGAATGGCTTGCCCGGCGTTGCCTGGCGCTGATCGAGCACCATTTTTATGGCCCGGTCCGCAAGGTCCTCGGTGAGGTGATAACCCTCAGGAGGGGAACGAGGGGGCTCCACCGGACTGTTGTCCTGCACCAGCGGCGGGTCCCACTGGCTAGTTTCGGCGCTGAGGAATCCGTAGAAGCGCTCGAATCCCTGGCCGAGCGGCCATCGATCCATCGGGCCGGAGGCTGAGTACTCGCCCCTCGGACACAGGTGCCACTTCCCCACGGCCATCGTGTTGTAGCCCGCGTCTTTCATGATTCGTGGAAGCAGTGCCGCAGATTTCGGAATTCTGCCGGTATAACCGGGGAACCCCAGCGGCGTCTCCATCGTCACACCCATGCCCACCGCGTGGTGGTTTCGCCCGCTCAGGAGCGCCGCCCGCGTCGAGGAGCAGATCGAGGTCACATGGAATCGGTTGTAGCGCAGCCCGCCCGCCGCAAGCCGGTCGATGTTCGGCGTCGCGATGGCCGAGCCGAAGCAGCCGAGCTGCGCGAAGCCGATGTCGTCCAAAACGATGATCACTACGTTAGGGGCGCCTGCGGGAGGCCGCCGGTACGGAACGTAGTGCGCCACGCCCTCGCTCATTCGGCGCACCGCACCCTGCGGTCGGGGTTGGGTCAACGCGGGCCTCCTTCTGGCCAGGCCACAGCATCCCTAGATCTGGCGATGCGGACACCTCAAAAGTAACTACTTCGAGATCGATATTTCGCTTATGGATGCTCTATGCTGCCGCTGCATAGTTCATGACGATTGATTGCAGGACTTGTCTTTTTTACAGGGGGCACTTCAGTGCAACGTACCTTCCTGACCGCCGTCGCGGCGGTCGGCTCGGCTGGCCTGCTGGCCGTTGGCCTGCTCGCCGGTCCGGCGATGTCCGCGAGCGCCGCCAGTGGCCCTGGCGCGCGCCACCAGTCCGCAAACCTGCCTCTCTCGGCCCGGCAGATGCTGACTGATAGGCAACTGCACATGGGCACCGGCGCCGCCACCGGCGCGATCACGGGAACCGCCCAGTCCGCCAACGGCCAGCCGCTCGAGGATGTCTGCGTCCTCGCCTATGGCCCCTCCGGCCGAAGCTTCACCTCGACCCGGCCGGACGGCCGCTTCCTGCTGACCGGCCTGAAGCCCGGCGCCTATCAGGTCCGCTACTTCGGATGCGGCACGGCGACCGCTCAGTATCTGCCCCAGTGGTACGGCGGCGGGGCCGAGCGAGCCGGCGCGCACTCGGTCACCGTCAGCGCGAGGACGCTGCGACCGCTGGCCCCGGTCACCATGCGGACAGCGGCCAGCGAGTCGCCGACCGCCGACGACATCGACCCGGCCAGCCAGGCCACGATCAGCCGCTCGCTGCACGCTGCCCTCGGGCTTCCGACGTACGGGACCGGGATCAGGCCGACCACGGCGACTGCGGTGACGGCCGTGCACGGGGGCCAGATCTCCGGAACCGTCACCAGCCAGTCCGGGCGCGGGTTGTCGGGAATCTGCGTGGAGGCCATTTCCTACAGTGGATTCGCGGCCACCCTCACCCACACCCACAAGGGTGGCCACTACCTCACTGGTCGCTTGCCGTCCGGCGGCTACGTCGTGTTGTTCTTCCTCGGCTGCGGCAACAAGGGCAACTGGGTGACCGAGATCTACAACCACGCCTCGATCACCAAGCCAACCATCGTCGGGGTCAGGCGCGGCAAGGTCACCAAAGACATCAACGGGCGGCTCAAGCTGGGCGGCGAGATCACCGGGACGATCACGAACAAGTCGGGCGCGCGGTTGTCAGGCATCTGTGTCGAGCCCGTCGGCTCCGCCGCGTTCAACTCCTTCGACGTGCTCTTCGTCATCGCGATCTCGGAGCACGGCAGCTACCAGCTGCACGGCGTCCCACAAGGCTCCTACAAGCTCGTCATGGCGCCCTGCGGGGCGACCGCGTCGCCCTATGCCGAGGTCTGGTGGCCGAATGCGCCGAGCGCCCGCACCGCCAAGTCGATCCACGTCAAGGCGGGCAGGACCGTCGGCCACATCAACGAGATCATGCCGATAGGCGGCGTGATTTCCGGCACTGTCACCAGCCAGAGCAACGCACCGCTCGAGGGTATTTGCGTTCTCGTCGGCCCTGCCGGCAGCCTTCCTCCGACCGGAATCCAGCTCGATGGTGGTGTCCCGTCCACCAACGCGGCCGGGCAGTACAAGGTCATCGGACTCGATCCGGGCACCTATCAGGTGGAGTTCCTGCTCGGATGCGGCAATGACGGGAACTACGTGTCCGCGGAGTACCCCGGCAAGTTGAAGCTGACCTATGGTCAGGTTGCGGCTGGGGTCGACATCCAGCTCCTGACCGGCACCACGCTTTCTGGCACGGTCACCAGCGCCGCCACCGGGCTGCCGGTCGAGGGCGTCTGCGTTTACCTGAACCCCGGGGCTACGACCAACTACTTCAACCCCGAGCAGGTCACGAGTGCCGCCGGTACCTACACGTTCGACCAGATGCCGGCCGGCACTTACTACGCCCAATTCGTTCCCGGGTGCGGCAACAGCGGAAGCTATGCGCCGCAGGGTTATGACAACAGCAACGTGTTCTTTCCCCAAGTCATCAACGTCAGCGCGGCCGGCGAGACGGTCACCGGCATCAACGCCGCGCTCGAGCCCGGCGCCACGGTGACCGGCACGGTCGATGGCCAGGGGGGCAGGAAGCTCACTGGCATTTGCGTGGACGCGTTCAGCTCCAGCACCGGCGTGGACTTCGAGACCGGCAGCAACGACGGCACCTACTCGCTGGCCAACATGCTGCCTGGGCAGTATCAGGTCTACTTCTCCCCGGGTTGCAACAACAATGCCAACCTCGTCTCCGTGTACTACGGGTCCCAGCTCAACCCGCCCGACGTCTCGATGCCGATCGGGACGACCTCCGGAATCGATGGCGTGC
Organism: Streptosporangiaceae bacterium; assembly: GCA_030045215.1. The sequence continues at coordinate 4,332 of JASIBJ010000062.1, forward strand.
TGCCGACTGCGGGCAACATCAGCGGCACGATCCTGACCAGGTCGGGTAGGGCCGAGCAGTCGGCGTGCGCGATCGTGACGGGGCTCAACGCGGCGACCGAGCCGACCAGCGGCGAGGGGGCGGGGCCGGGATCATCCGGCAGCTACGAGATCACGCAACTAGCTCCCGGCCCCTACCAGGTGTACTTCCAGCCAGGGTGCCAGGGCAGCAGCAGCTACGAGAACCAGTGGTACAAGGACAAGCCATCCCCGGCCGGAGCGGCCCGGGTGCTGGTCCGTGCGAATCACACCACTGCCGGCATCAGCAGCGCCCTCACTCGCGGCGGATCCATCTCGGGCCGGGTGACGACCGGGGGCAAGCCGCTCAGCGGGGCTTGTGTCTTCGCCCAGAACGTCACGCAGTTTGACGACTACGGGTCGAGCGGGACGAACAAGGCGGGCAGGTATGTCATCGAAGGCCTGAACTCCGGCCAGTACGAGCTTGAGTTCTTCCCCTGCAACGAGGGAATCGCGACCCTGGCCGAGCAGCTGCTGCCGCGCCTGGTCCAGGTGACCGCGCCGCGCACGACCAGCGGCGCGAACTCGAGCCTTGTCCCGGCCGGCCAGATCAGCGGCACGGTTCTGGGCGACACGCTTCAGGACGGTTCGCAGACGGTAGAGCCGCAGCCGGGAGCCTGCGTCGAGGCGCTCCAGACCAACGGCTTCGGCGCCAACGTGGGCTTCTCAGGGGCGAACGGCACGTTCACGATCGCGAATTTGCCGCCAGGTCAGTACATCGTCTACATCGGTGCCGACTGCGGGAACATCTACAGCAACCTGGCTGCGGAGTGGTATGACAACGCGCCGACCGAGGCCAAGGCCACCGTGGTTTCCGTCATCGCGCGCGAAGTCACGACGCTCGCTAGTGTCACACTGCCCACCAACGGGGCGATCTCCGGGACGGTAACCGGCCCCGGCAGCGCGCCTGTGGCCGGGATCTGCGTGACGGCAACGACCGCGCTGTCACCGGTACCGGTAGTGGCCGTGTCCGGGGCGGGCGGGACGTACTCCCTAGTCGGGCTGGCACCGAGTAACTACCGGGTCAAGTTCAGTTCCGGGTGCGGCGCATCCGGGTACGTGACCCAGTGGTGGAAAGGCAAGGCGTCGGCCGCCACCGCGAACACGGTCAAGGTGACCGCCGCCACGACGACGACGGGCATCAACGCGTCGCTGCGGAAGTGACGGACCGGGGCGAGGGGCCGACGAGAACGCCGGCCCCTCGTCCCGCGCGCTGCTTACCATTCAGGCAGGCGGGGCCGGCGCGAGCGCCGGCTCCGCCTTCCGGCTGTTAGGAACCACTCAGGAACTGGCAGGTACAGGGCTGTGAGTCGGCTATTGGGCCTCGACATCGGCGGAAGCACGACGCGGGCCCGGCTCGTCATCGACGAGCGGATCGCCGCCGAAGCCACGGCCCAGAGCGGTAGCCTGACCGCCGCCGGGCCGGACAAAGCCGCCGCCGCCCTGACCGACCTGCTCGGGCAATTGCCGGACGTGGCGGGAAGCCTCGACGCCGTGTGCGCGGGCGCCGCCGGCGTCCTCACCGCACGTGATACCCGCGACTTCTTGCAGGCGAGGCTGGCGCCGCTGACGATCTCTGGTCGCGTGGTAGTCGTGGATGACGCATCCCTCATTCTGCCCGCCGCCGGCCTCACCGAGGGCATCGCGGTGATCTCCGGAACCGGCTCGGTCGCGGTCGGCAGCTGGCACGGCCGACATGAATGGGCAGGCGGGTGGGGGTACCTACTCGGCGACGAAGGCAGCGGCTACTGGATAGTGCGTTCTGCGATCCGGGCGCTGCTGGCGCGGCGAGCGGACGGCCTCCCGGCTGGCTCGCTCGGCGCCTGCCTGCTCGAGGCCACGGGGTCTAGCGAGCTGGACGCCCTGCGCGCAGCCTTTTACCGGCGGCCGCAGCCCCAGTATTGGGCGCCGTATGCGCCGGCAGTCCTGGATTGCCCAGATCCCGAGGCAGCCAGGCTGACGCAGGAGGCGGCGCTGGCGCTAGCTGATCTCGCGCTCTCGCTCGCGGGGCGACTGGCCGCCGCGGACGGCATTCAGGTAGTTCTAGCGGGCGGCTTGATGTCCCACCAGGGGCTCCAGGCCGCCACTGTCGCGGCCGTCACGGCGGCCCTGCCGACCAGCCGGGTCCGGCCGCTCAGCGACCCGCCGGTGGCCGGCGCGATCCGGCTGGCTGCCGCAGCCGCGGCCAGCCAGTCCTGACCAGCCGGTCTCCCAACCCGTGGCCGACCAGGTCGCGATCTGGCTGTCGGCACCTCCGGCAAGGGAAACCGCGACCTACCGGCGCGCTTGCACGGCTGCGTAAGTGCGTTCGAGCGCGCGCATCGTCTGCTTGTAGTTACGCTGCGCCACCGCGACGACAAGGCAGTCGACCACGGTCTAGCAGTGTCGCAGCGGTGGCGGCATGTACTTGCTTGCGCAAGGCGACTACCGAGTGCTCGGGCCCGCGGCCGAAGTGCACGGCGTTGGTCAGCAGGACAGTCCACAAGCCGCTAGCCGGGTCGATGGACAGGCTGGTCCCGGTGAACCCGGTATGCCCGGCCCCGGTGGCGGGCCAGCCATCGCCCATGTTGTCCCACCGGTCGTGACGCAAGCCCCAGCCAAGCCCTCGGCGACCGCCTCCCGCGAGGCCCTCGGTCTGGCAGCGCAGCGCCTCGGCCGTGAGCCAGCCGGGCAGCTGCAGCGCCAGCGCGGCCTCAGACTCCGGCAGCACCCACGCCGCCGCGTACCGGGCCAGGTCCGCCGCCGTGCCAAACAGGCCCGCATGTCCGGCGACACCGCCCATGGCTTCGGCGTTTTCGTCGTGCACGGTGCCGGTCTTCGCCGCGCCGCCGACATGCTCGGTCGATGCAATCCTGCTGGCCAGCGCCGGCGACGGCCGGTAACCGGTATCGGCCAGGTCAAGGGGCTCGCAGACTAGCTCGCGCACGAGCGACTCGAGTCCGGTGCCAGCCACCGACGCGCACAGCTCGCCAAGCGTGATAAAACCGACGTCGGAATAGCAGAATGTGCTGCCGGGCCTGGTGACCAGCGGCTCGGCCAGCGCTGCGGCCCGAATCTGATCGGCGTCGTGCAGGAACTGGTAGTACCTGCGCTGATCCGGCAGCCCTGCGCTGTGGCTGAGCAGCTGCCCCACGGTGACGGCATCCTTCCCCGCGCCGTCGAAGGCCTGCAGGTACCGCCGCACCGGATGGTCAAGGCCCACCTCACCGAGGGCGATAAGGCGAAGCACGCAGGGCAGCGTGCCGACGACCTTCGTCAGGGATGCCAGGTCGAAGATCGTGCCTGCCGACATTGGCCGGCGGCCGTCCTGGTCTCGCTGCGCGTCACCGGCGACGTGCAGCATGGCCGGGTCCTGGCCGCCGATACCAGCCGCCAGCACGGCTCCAGGAATGAGTCCGCTGGCCACGGCGGCATCGACCAGGTCCGCGGCCGACGTAGGCACGCCCATGACCCTCCTTTAAGCGCTTGGCTGCCCGCTGAGCAGATCGGCGGCTGCGGTCAGGCTGACCCTGCTGGCACCTCGGGTGCCCACGTAGGCGGATCCGGCAAGGTCGCGGTCATGCACGGTACCGGTTCCCACCACCACCGCGTCCGGACGCGCCACCAGGGCGCGGCGGACGAGGTCGCGCTGCCAGTCGTGCTGGTGCGCGTCCCGGACGACGACCACGAGCGGCCGCCCGTGGGCCGCGGCTAGCAGGCTGTCAACCGCGGCCAGATCACGCGGGTCGGCCAGGAGCGCCCCGGCGGTGCCGGGCAGCCGATCGCGCAGCAGTCCGAGCATGCTCGCCGCCGAGTCTCCAAGCTGGCTGCTCATACGGCCGCCAGCGTCCAGCACGTACGGGGGGGCGCCCACCGGCGCCGCAATTCCGTCGAGCAGCAGTGCCTGGCTGGCGAGCCGGGCGCCCTGGGTGCTGTCCGGCGCGATGGCCGGCCGAGGCTGCGCCCAGGCAGCGAGCGCCCTGACCCGCGCGGCCGCCTCGGCCACCCGGTCGCGGCTCACCTCGCCGCCGTGAACTGCAGCCGCTAGCGTGTCCCTGGCCCGCTGCTGCGCCGCGCGACCTGCCGACAGGCAGAGCAGGTCGGCCCCGGCCGCCAGTGCCCGGACGGCACCAGCTGCCGTCTTCGCGCCGTCGCCGATCGCAGCCATGCCGAGTGCGTCGGTGATGACGACGCCGTCGAACCCGAGTTCCTGACGCAGCACCCCGGTTATCAGCCGCCGGGACAGGGTGGCCGGCACGTCGTCGACCGCGGGAAATACGACATGTGCCGTGAGCACGCACCGGACACCCTCTCCGATGGCCGCCCGGAACGGCACCAGATCGCTCGCCATCAGCTCGTCGATGGTCGCGTCCACCGACGGGAGTGCTACATGCGAGTCAGTCGAGCTGCGGCCGTGCCCGGGGAAGTGCTTCGCGCACGCCGCTACGCGGCTGGCCTGTACGCCCGTCACGAACGCGGCCGTATGCGCGGCAACACGCCCGGGATCGGCGCCGAACGACCTGACCCCGATGACCGGGTTGGCGGGATTGCTGTCCAGGTCGGCGACCGGCGCCAGGTTGAGGCTGAGCCCGCGCTCGGCCAGCATGGCGCCGATGCTCATCGCCACCCGCCCGGTCGCGGCGAGGTCATCAAGCGCGCCGAGCGCCGCGTTGCCCGGATACGACGAGCCACGGCTGGCCTCAAGCCGGGTAACGATCCCGCCTTCCTCATCCACCGCGATCAGCACGTGCGGGTTGTGGTCCCGAAGCTGTTTGATGAGGGAACGGGCCTGCTCCAGGCTGCTCACATTCCCGGCGAAGAGCAGCACGCCGGCAAGGCCATCATCGAGCCAGCGAAGCAGCCACGACGGCGGCTCCAGGCCGTCGAAGCGGGCGAGCAGGCAGCCGTCGAGATCGTGGCCAGCCGGCATCGTCACCTCCGGGAGAGGTCAGGTGCGCAGCCAGGATCGCAGGTCTCCGCGCCTGGGTACGCGGCGGCGCCCGGCGCAGACCGCCCTTCACGCGGCCTTCCGGTAGAGCCAGTAGACGCGTTCAATTCTGGCGCCAAGAGTCCTGGCGTAGAACCTGACCGGCCCGACCCAGCCGATCCTGGCCGTGGGCAAGCCGGACGTCCGCATGTCCGCCAGGCAGCGCTTCAGCAGCACCGACCCCACGCCAAGCCGACGCTCCGACGCCAGCGTACCCATCGGCCCGAACCAGCCAGAGCGGACGCTGCCGTTGCAGGCGAAAGCGACGTACTCCCCGCCCCGGCACGCGACATGGCACGCGACTGGGTCCCTGGCAAGCGCCGAGGCGGCTTCATCGGGCCAGGTCGACTGACCCCACGGACCTGCGCGCAGCCAGTCGATGACGAGTCCGGCCTCGGCCCGCGCCGCTCGCCTGACTGCCACCCCGGCCCCGGCCAGCCTGCGTTCCTCGCCGCTTACGTCGAGGTCCGCGGTCCGCAAGTCGACGGCCATGTCGACCGCGTCGCGGTAGCGCTCGTAGCCCGCCGCGTGGGCCAGGCAGGTCATAAAGGTGTACCGGACGTCGATTCCCGGCCACAAGTAGACCGGCGGGTTCGCGCCGAGGATGAGTTCGGTGACGCCGCGCCCGCGGAGCCGTGCCTCCATGTCGTCGAGCAATCGCCGCCCGACGCCCTGCCCCGATGCTGCCGGCGCGACCGCGAGGAGTTCGACATGGCCTCGCCGCTGCTCCGCGACCGGCTTTGCGATGCTTCCGTAGCAGACTCCAACGATGGCGTTCCCGGACTCAGCAACTACCACGAGGCGGTCGGGCCCGGCTTGTAGCAACTTCGGGAGCTCGCCCGCATCCGGTTCAAGATCCAGCGCGATGGCGCATACTGCCTGGATATCGGCCAGGTCTCCGGGTACTGCCGACCGGATGATCACGTCTACAATTATGTCAGTTATTCACCTCTAAATGACGTCTATGCATATTTACTACGCGGACGTGAGGACGGCCGGAGCGCGCTGCCGCGCTCGCCACGGGCGGATCTGGCTGCCGGTACGGTGCACATGAGATGGCAGCGGAGGAGAGGCTGGTGTCGGCAGGAACGCAGCCGGATGGGCCAGCGGAGGTGATGCCCTCAGGAGCAGCGTCGCGCACTGAGGAGCGGAACCCGCGGACGGCAGATATCGACATCGTGCCGACAGAGGAGGTCCTTCGGCTACTGAACGCCGAGGACGCTACCGTGGCCGGCGCGGTGGCAAGCGCGTTGCCCGTGCTCGCCCAGGTCGTTGACGCGGTGGTTGAGTGCGTGCGCGCCGGCGGCAAGGTGCATTACTTCGGGGCGGGCACATCGGGCCGGATGGCGGTGCTCGACGCCGCCGAGGTCGTTCCCACGTTCGGACTCGACCACGGGGTTTTCATCGCGCACCACGCCGGCGGTGACCGGGCGCTTGGCACGGCTCTGGAGCACGCCGAGGATGACGCCTCGCTCGGAGCCGACGATGCCAGGACGGTGTCCGCCAACGACGTCGCGATCGGCATAACGGCCAGCGGCCGGACTCCCTACGTCGCGGGAGCGCTCAGCACCGCCCGCCTGGCCGGAGCCGTCACCGTGCTGCTCAGCAGCAATCCGGCCGCACCGCTCGCCCGTCTGGCCGATTACGTCGTGGTTGCCGACACCGGTCCGGAGGCCATCGCCGGATCTACCAGGCTCAAGGCGGCAACGGCACAGAAGCTGCTGCTGAACGCGTTGTCGACGGCGGCCATGGTGCGCCTGGGCCGCACATTTTCGAACCTGATGGTGTCGCTGTCTGGCACGAACACCAAGCTGCGCCACCGCCAGCTGACGATCCTGGTGGAGGCAACGGGCGCGGACGAGCCGGCATGCCGGGCTCAGCTGGCCCTGTGCGGGGGCGATCTGAGGCTGGCGCTACTGTGCCTGCTCTCGGGGATGGAACCAGAGACCGCGGCCAAGGCCCTTGCTGCCGCGGACGGGAGCATCCGCGGCGCTCTCACCTGGGCGCCGGAAAGCCGCTAGGCCACCCCAGACTCGGAGGCGGCCGTTCGCCTTTGGCCGCCGCAGGGCCTGGAGTGGCCTGGCTCGGGACACGCTTCGTTCCCAGCAAAGTGGAGGTGGCGGGAATCGAACCCGCGTCCTTCAGTACCTCACCAGGGCTTCTCCGGGCGGAGCTTGCTGCGCTTTTCTCAGCCCCGGCAGTCACGCAAGCAAGCTGCCGACGGGCTCAGCCGCTGTTAGTTGTCCCGTCTAACCCCGCGACCGGGTTAGACGGTGGATCCTCCTAGCTGATGCCAGGCACCGGGCCGGAGGCGCTCCCGGGCTGACAGCCTCTTAAGTGCTCTTGCGGTTATTAAGCCGCGAGGGCGAGGCTAGTGCGCGTTGTCTTGGCACTTATTGGTTTGCGGTCACAGTGTTAACGAGGTTATGTCCGCCATCCTCGGCCCGCTTCCCCTGGATCAACCACCGAAGTCGAAGCCAGTCACCCCCTCTTGAGTTGTAACCCACCACGGTACCGGACGCTTCCCGGCGCGTCGAACACGGGAGCTTTAGGTAGAAAGCGCAGAATGCCCGACGGGCCATCCGCAGAGCGCGGACCCCATCGGGCATCCACCGGAGGTGATGAGATACCCCCGTGGGCGCTGGCGGTGGCCGAAGATGCACCCACGGGGGCTTGACCGGCAGGGTCGGGGCCGGTCCCAAGGCCGGGCCTCCCCCGAGATGAGGCCCGGTTCCCATCACGACGACTGGGCCGCAACCC
>JASIBJ010000633.1 GCA_030045215.1 Streptosporangiaceae bacterium
ACCGGGAACGCTCTATGAAGCTCTCAGCCGGCTGGAGGGCCAGGGACTGATCGAGGCTCTGGCCAGCGACGACCGGCGGCGGCCCTACCAGCTGACCGCAGCCGGGGCGCAGGCGCTGCGCGCGCATCTGGCCGAGCAGCGGCACGTGGCCGACGTCGGGCTCAGCCGGCTGGCGAGGAGCTGGGGTTCGGCATGAGTGCCGACGCGACCACACACTGCCGTCGCGCGCGGCACCTGCTGCGCTGGTATCCAGCCTCGTGGCGCGACCGGTACGGGGACGAGTTTGCCGAACTGCTGCTGGCGGAGATGGAAGAGCGGCCGCGTAGCTGGCGGCGCACCGCGAATGTCGCGGCCAGCGGCCTGCTTGCTCGGCTCACGCTGGCCGGCCTGACCAGCCACGAGCTCTCCCCGCCCGAGCAGATCCGCGCCGGCCTGGCCACGCTTGGCTGCGCGCTTGCCGCGCTGCTGGCGTTCGGCTTGTTCCTGCTGGCGCAGCTGGCTACCGGCTGGCAGTGGGCCGCGACCGCTCCGCCGAGCGCCGCCACCGGGACATGGGTGATGACCGCGGCCGCCGCGATGCTCGGGCTGCTCGGGCTGGCGGCCGCCGTTCCGGTTGGCTGGCAAGTCTCGCGGATCGCGCGCTCGGATGCCCGGCTCGCGCGTCCGGCGATGATCGCGCTCGGCTGCGCGACCGTGCTGGTCTGCGGCACCCGCCATTTCGAGAACGGCTGGCCAGGAACCGGGGGCCTGGGCCCGGAGCACGGCCTTGTGCCCGGCGGGTTGGCCGCCTTCGGCTGGGCGTCCACTCTGTCGGTGTCGGCGTACTGGGCTCATCCGGGACTCTGGGGAATGTTTCCGGCGGTCGAGATGGCGTGGATGGTGCTGAGCCCGGTTGCCTGGATCGGCCTCGTGGCCGGCTGCGTCACGGTAATCCGCCGGCTCGTGCTTCCCGCGGGAATGTTGCGCTACCTCGCCGGCCTCGCGGCCGCGGCGACGGCGGCGGCCCTTGCGTTCCTGGCGGGCGCGGCAACCTGGGTGCTCGGCCGGCCGGCCCGGGCCGGAGCGTTCCGGCCCGGCCTGGTGGATACGGCCAGCCTGCTGATCATGGCCGTCGCCGTGGTCATCGCGTTGCGCGCGGCCGCTGGCATCCGGCACGCGAGGAACGCGGGGACTATCCCAGAGCGAGCCTGATCACGCGGTGCTGGGTAAGCGTGACCTCATGGGCTGCCGGCAGCGCCGCCCGGCCGGTCAGCAGCGCGATGAGGCCGGGCCGGTCGACGCCGAGCGCTTGCCGCAGTTCCTGGACCTCGCGCTGGCTCTGCCCCGGCAGCAGCAGGCCCTCGACGACAGCGGCAGCCTGGCCCGTCAGCCACGGGGAGCGGCTCAGGCCGGCGGCTACGTCGAGTCCGTGCACCGCCAGTTCGACCACCCGGGTGACGGCGAACTGCGAGAGCAGCATCCGGTCGCCATGCCGGGTGCGGGCCTCCTGATCCGGCGGTGCCGCCTCGAGCAGTTCCAGGCTGTCGCGAGCCGCCGCCGCGAGCTCGGCGCCGATCGCCGCGGCAGTCCCGAGCCTGGCCGCCAGCGCGGCCGCGATGTCGATGCGGTCGGCGTTGACGGCAGCGGAGAAGCGGACGTCCGGCTTGTAGTAACCGACCGCAGCCACCAGCTCTCCGGCCGGGCCGCCGGCCGCCCCCGCAGCGTCGATCGCGGGCCCGATCCGGCCGGTCGCGATCACGATGTGACACAGCACGCCCGCGATCGTCCACGGCGGACAGGGGCTGGGCCGGCCGAGCTCAGTGTCGCTCAGCCCGGCTATCACATCGCAGAGCGCGGCCGCCTCCGCGCGGAAGGCCTCGACCACCGGGCTCACAGTCATCGCCGGCACCTCAGTTCGCCGACCATAAATGCTCATTTCAGTAGGAATACGTATATAAGCTGCCGGTAGTCGCGGGTCATGTGGGATCCCGGCCGGACCAGGTGAAACTATCTGCTCGTGAGGCTGTCCCGACGACGGCCGCCGGCGGCGGCAACCAAGGTGGGCTCCCCAGCGCTACCCGCCGGGCGTCCTGCGACCTTGTCTGCTGCCGTTCGGGTGGAGGACCGGCTTGAACCTCGCGTCCGGCTGCCGTCCGACATCCTGCGATGTGTCACGGCCTGCATTGGCATAGCGCTTCTGGTCGGGCTCGCGCTGCTCGCCAAGGCCACGGCCTCCGGCGTCGAGGTCGACCTGGTGTACGCCAGCCGCAAGCTGGCAACCGGCGTGATCGCGCCGCTGTCCACGCTGGCCTCGCTCGCGTTGTTCGTCCTGCCGGTCCTCATGGCGGTCATGCTCATCTTCCGCGGGCAGCTCCGGCGCCTGATCGAGGCCGCCACCATCGGGCTTGCGGCCGCCGGAGTCACGCTGTCGTTCGACGCCCTGATGCACCTCCACGCGCTCTCGGGCTTGTCCCACGCCCTGGCCAAGCAGGGCGGGCAAGGGGCCGGCTCACCGCTGGATGCCTACCTGGCCGGGCTGGTGGCGTTCATCACCGTGCTTGGCCTGTCCGGCCGGCCACGGTGGCGGACCGCGTTCGTGCTGGCCATCGGCTTTTACTGCCTGGCCAGCGTGGCCTCATCTAACGGCGCGACAACTGTGCTCACCCTCCTCATCACGCTGCTGGTCGGGCGGGCGGTCGGCTCCGGGTTGCGCTACACCGTCGGCACGAAGTCCGAGCGGCCGACCGCGGCCGAGATTGCCAGTGCGCTCAGCCTCGTTGCCGCCCCTGTGAGCGAAATCCGCCGGGTCCCTGACCCCAGCACCGACAACCGCCGGTACGCGGCGCTGCAGCGGGACGGGCGGATGCTGGACGTGACGGTGTTCGACCGCGACCAGCAGACGGCGGACGCGATCTACCGGCTCTACCGCGGCCTGCGGCTTCGCAGCCAGGTGATCCGCCCCACGCCGCTCACCGTGGAGCGCGCGGTCGAGCGCCGGGCCCTGATGACCTATGCGCTGGAGGACACCGGCGTCCCGACGCCGCGGCTGCGGGCGCTGTTGCGGGTCGGGCCGGAGGCAGCGGTGCTGGCGACCGACCGCTGTCCCGGCGTGACCCTCGCCGACCTGCCGAAGGCGCCCAGCGACGCCCAGCTCGCGCACATCTTCGACACGGTGCTCCAGATGCACAGGCACCGGGTCACGCACAGGGCCCTGACGGCCGACCACATCATGCTGACCAGGGACGGGAACGGATCCGACGGGGTCATGCTCCTTGATCCGGGGGACGGGGACGTGGCCGCGACCGACTTGCAGGTCCGGCTCGACCTCGCCCAGCTGACCGCCTCGCTTGCCCTGCTCGTCGGGCCGGAACGCGCGGCCAACACGGCCAGGGCAAAGATAGGCGACACGAACGTGGCGGGCCTGGTGCCGCTGCTGCAGCCGGTGGTCCTGCACCGTTCCACCAGGGCCGCGCTGCGGCGCCACAAGGACGTGCTGCCCGCGCTGCGCAAGCGGCTGGTCGGCAGCGAGCCAGAGACCGAAGTGCCGCCCGAGCAACTGGAGCGGATCCGGCCGCGGACCCTGGTCACGCTCGTGGCCTCGATCTTCGCCGGCTACATCGTGATCGGGCAGCTGGCCCACAAGAGCTTCATCCCGGTGCTGAGGAGCGCGGACTGGCGGTTCATCGTGGTCGCGCTCGTGCTGACCGTGATCACGTACTTCGGCGCCACATGGTCGCTGACGGGGTTCGTGCTGGAGAAACTCAGCTTCTTCCGGACGTTCATGTGCCAGCTCGCCGGATCGTTCGTGACGCTCGTCACTCCGGCCGCCGTCGGCGGCGTCGCCCTTAACGTGCGATACCTGAACAAGGCCAAGGTCCAGCCGGCCGACGCCGCGGCCAGCGTCGGCGTCTCGCAGGTCTTCGCGTTCGCGCTGCACATAACCCTGCTGGTGATCTTCGCGGCGCTCACCGGCGCGGTCCACTCGACCAGGTACCGTCCGCCCGGCTGGGTCTACATCGTGCTCGGCGTGCTCGCGGCAGCGGTCCTCATCATCTTGTCGTTCCCGGCCGGCCGCCGACTCGCCCGCTCGCGGATAGCGCCCGCGCTCGGCCAGGTCATTCCGCGGCTGCTCGACATCTCCCAGAAGCCGCACAAGCTGGCGGA
>JASIBJ010000634.1 GCA_030045215.1 Streptosporangiaceae bacterium
AGCAGCCGCGGGTCGACCGAGCCGTCATCGGCTGCCAGCAGCCCGCCGCGGATCGACGGGTCCAGCATGGGCTCGGCTTCTCGGCACTGGCGCGCGGTCAGCTGGCCGGTCTGAACACCGAACGAGTCCTGCAGCGCCCGCAGTTGGTCAAGCACCGCTAGGTCGTCGGAGTCGTAGGCAACCTGCAGCGTGCCAGTCTGCCGGAATCCGGTGGGCAGGCCGGCTGCCACCTCGAGTTCGGCCGCGAACGCCGGGTACCGGCGCAGCGACTCCAGGCCGAGGGCGAAGATGTCACGCTCGGCGTATGCCGCCTCCGCGATCGGTGTCAGCATGCCCGCTGCGGCGTGAGTGGCGCCCTGGCCGGGCGCGGGATCAGCGACGACGACCCGCATGCCCTGCTGGGCGGCTCGCCAGGCGATGCTCAGGCCGATGACGCCCCCGCCGACGATCACGGCGTCGGCGTCTGAACTGGACCTTGAGATGGTCGGCTCCCTTCGCCGGCATGACCCGGATCAGGTTCCTGCGGTCGGCGGCTCCCTAGCCGCCCTCTCAGTCCGGTCAGCACCGGACTCCCGCGCGATACCCCTAGCCTAGCCCTGTTCGCCCGGCCGACGCCTCGGACGTCTGCGCTGATGCGGATGCCGGCAGGCCGGGACTTCTCAGCGGAGGGCGGTGAGCGATGACCAGCCACCCGACGGTCGTCGTCGTGGGCGGCGGCCTGGCCGGGCTGCGCACGGTCGAGGAGTTGCGGGCCCGCGGCCACCGGGGTGCGGTCACGCTGATCGGCGCGGAGGCCAGGCCGCCCTACGATCGGCCGCCGCTGTCGAAGAAGCTCATGACCGGTGAGCTGGATGACACTTCGCTGCGCGCCGACCTGGATTCACTCAAGGTACGGCTGCGGCTGTCGGAGACCGCGACGCAGCTTCGGCCCGGCGTCCTGCGCACGGACGCGGGGGAGCACCCGTTCGACGCGCTTGTCATCGCCACCGGGGCGGTGCCAGTGCGGCTGCCCGGCTCCGGCCCGCAGCACGTGCTGCGGACGATGGACGAGGCGCTCGCGTTGCGCGCACGGCTCAATCCGGGAACGCGCTTGGCCATCGTCGGCGCGGGCTGGATCGGTGCGGAACTCGCGACGGCGGCCAGAACGCGTGGCTGCGCGGTCACGGTCCTGGAGGCGGCAGTGGCGCCGCTGGCGTCGGCACTAGGCAGTGAGGTCGGCGTTATCACCGCGCGCTGGTATGCCGAGGCCGGAGCCGAGCTACGGCTTGGCCAGAAAGTCGAGTCCATCGAGGACGGCGGGATAGCCCTGGCCGGGGGTGACTGGCAACCGGCGGACGTCGTCGTGACTGCGGTCGGCGTCCGGCCCGCGGTGGCCTGGCTGGACGGATCGCCCGTTCTCCTGGAGAACGGCATCGCCGTCGACGGGCGCCTCCGGACGTCGGTGCCCGGCGTATTCGCGGTCGGCGACTGCGCGTCATTCTGGTCCGACCGGTTCGGTCGCCGGCTCAGGTTCGAGCACTGGGACGTGGCGCTTCATGCGCCCGAGGTAGTCGCGGTCAACGTGCTGGGCGACAGTGCACGGTACGACCCGGTTCCCTACTTCTGGTCGGAGCAATTCGGCCGCATGGTGCAATACGTTGGCTGGCACGGGCACGGCGACCAGCTGGTCTGGCGCGGCGATCCGCGCGCGGACAAGAAGTGGGCGGCGGGCTGGCTGGCCGGCGGCCGCCTGACGGCGATGCTGACCGTCGGTTCGCCCAGGGACCTTCTGCAGGCCCGGCGGCTGGTCGAAGCGGCCGCAACGGTCGATGCGGCCAAGCTTGCCGATCCGGCAGTTGCGGTCCGTGACTGCGCGGTTTAGCTTCGCACTGTAAGCCGGAGATCGCGCCGGAAATGTGGGTAACGGTAATGACATGGCATAGGTTTTACCGTCACCCGGATGTGGGAAGCTGCACACGTGGCACAGATTGACCCCCCGACCGACAGCATCGTCGGCAACTGGCTCAGTGTCCCGGACGTGGCGGGCCGCCTCGGCCTGCCGGTGAACCGGGTGAAGCAACTGCTTCGCGATCACAAGCTGCTCGCGGTCCAACGCCCCAGCGGAGAGTTCGCCGTCCCCGCCGGTTTCCTCGACGGCGACCAGATCATTCATGGGCTTGGCGGCACGCTGACGTTGCTCTTCGATTGCGGCTTTTCCGAAGGCGAGGCGCTGAACTGGCTGTTCACGGCCGACGACTCGCTGCCCGGCACTCCGGTCCAGGCGCTCACTGAGCACCGGCGCACCGAGGTGAACAGGCGGGCTCAGGCACTAGCCTTCTGATCGTGTCCGAGCGCGCCGACGACCTGCAGGCCCGCCTAGCCGATTCCCGGCTGTACCTGTGCACCGACGCCAGGGAGCGGCAGGGCGATCTCTACTGGTTCCTGCAGGATGTCCTCAGTAATGGCGTGGACGTCATCCAACTGAGGCAGAAGGGCCTGGAGGCTGGCCAGGAACTGCGCTACCTCGAGGTCTTCAGGAAGGCCTGCGCGGCTCACGGGGCCCTGCTCGCGGTCAACGACCGCGCCGACGTGGCCCGCGCGGCGCAGGCGGACGTGCTGCACCTCGGCCAGGATGACCTGCCGGTCCGGGCCGGGCGGGCCATCCTGGGACCGGATCCGCTGATAGGGCTCTCGACGCACGCAGAGTCCGAGACGCTGGCCGCCAGCACCGAGCCGGCGATCGACTACTTCTGCGCCGGCCCGGTCTGGCCGACACCGACCAAGCCCGGCCGGCCCGCGCCCGGGCTGGGCCTCGTCCGCTATGCGGCCGGACTCGGCACGACGCGGCCGTGGTTCGCCATCGGCGGTATCGACGAGCAGAACCTGGATCGGGTGCTGGACGCCGGCGCGAGCCGGGTCGTCGTGGTCCGGGCGATTACCGAGGCGGATCACCCCGGCGCAGCCGCCGCCCGCCTGGCCGCCCGGCTCCGCTAGCAGGGCACGGAGGCGGAAGGCCGCGACGCGGCCGCGCGGGAAACCGCCAGCGAGGACAGCAGCGAGAGCTTCTCGGCGTCGCCTGCATGCCTGCTTCCCGCTCGGCGGCACCTGCGCGCGAACGTCGCCGCCGCGGATCCAGCCCTCGCCGGCGATGTCCTGGCCGAGCTCGACGCGCTCTAGCCGGCCTACACGGCGCGGGCCGTGGCTTCGACGGCTAGCTCCAGGAGCGCTGCTGTTGCCTCGCTCGTGATGGGCGCGCCGTCAAGCGCGGAGGTCGCTTCCTTCACACTGGCGCCGATGAGGGTCTCGCACTCGGCCAGCGCGCCCGTGTCGGTGATCACGGCGCGAATCTCCTCCGCGGCCGCCTCGCTGAGGGCGCGGTCGCCGAGGTGGCGGTCAAGCAGGCGGGCCTGCCGGGCGCTCGCGCGCTCGTAGGCGAGCGCCACCAGCACGGTCCGCTTGCCTTCGCGCAGGTCGCCGCTGACCGGCTTCCCGGTCTGGGCCGGGTCACCGAACACCCCGAGGATGTCGTCCCGAAGCTGGAACGCGACTCCTAGCGGCAGGCCGTAGTCGGTGCAGGTGGCCTCGACCGCGGTGGTCAACTCGGGCGAGCCGCCGGCCATGGCCGCGCCAAGGTGCAGCGGCCGCTCGATCGTGTATTTGGCCGTCTTGTAGGTGACCACGCGCAGTGCGCTCTGGACGCTCTCGCCGCGGCTGAACTGGTTCACAAGGTCCAGGTACTGGCCGGCTGCGACCTCGGTCCGCATCGCGTTGAGCATGGGCTGGCCCCGCTGCAGCGTCTGCGCTGGCAGCCCGCTGCCGTGGTACATCTCGTCGGTCCATGACAGCAGGGCATCTCCGATGAGGATCGCCGCGGCGGCGCCGAACGCCTCGGCCGAGCCGCTGTAGCCGGCCGCCTCATGGGCACTGGCGAACTGGCGGTGCACGGCGGGGCGACCGCGCCTGGTGTCGCTGTCGTCCATGACGTCGTCGTGCACGAGCGCGCTGGCCTGCAGCAGCTCCAGGCAGGCCGCGGCGGCGAGGATCTCAGGGCAGTGCCGGCCGCCGGCGGCCCGCCAGCCCCAGTAGCAGAACGCGGGCCGCAGCCGCTTCCCGCCCGACAGTAGCTCACTCATGACCTGCAGCCAGGGCAGCAGGTCATCCCCGATCGCGGCCAGCACGTCGTACTGGCCGCGGAGGAACCGCTCGAGAGCGGCCGCCACCTCGGTCCGGATCAGACCGAGCCTGGCTGGGTCAGAAGCCATGCTCGCGAGAGTAGACCCGGCCGGGGGGTTGCCGGACCGCCGGCCGCTCGCCTGGGAGCCGATACCCTTGTCCGCATGCCGGTCCGCAACGTTCCCGCGATCCGAGACCTGCTGGCAGACGGCCGCCAGTCCTTCTCGTTCGAGTTCATGCCGCCCAAGACCGAGGCCGAGGAACAGCGCCTGTGGCTGG
>JASIBJ010000635.1 GCA_030045215.1 Streptosporangiaceae bacterium
TACCAGTAGCGGTAGCCGCGCAGCGTCCAGCCGACCGAGTCGTCGGCGGCGGCGGGCATCCGGCCCGCCGCCTCGCGAAACAGCTCATCCGCGAGCGGCGCCAGCGGCGCGGCCTGCGCGTCGTAATACCGGCGCTCGGCTGCCAGGTACTCCCGCATCGCGGGCGCGTCGTGGTCGCGCATCCAGGCGTAGTTGTCGACGTCACGCTGCCCGTGCAGGACGCGGGTGACCGGGACAGGCGGCGCCCGTGGCGGCTGCGCCGGCTGGCGATCCGGTGTGGCGCGCGTCATGCCAGGTGACAGGCGGTCAGGTGCCCGGCCACCATTCGCAGCGCCGGGTCTTCGGTGCGGCATCGCTCGACGGCCACGGGGCAGCGCGGGTTGAACCGGCAGCCGGCCGGAACGTCTACCGGGTCCGGTGTCTCGCCGGTGAGGATCTGCGGGGCCAGTGCCTCACGCGGGTCGCGCTTGGGCACCACCGACAGCAACGCCTTCGTGTACGGGTGCTGCGGGTTCCGCACGACCTCGCTGGCCGTTCCCTCCTCCACGATCCGGCCCAGGTACATGACCGCGATCTTGTCGGCGAAGTGCGCGGCCGTGGATAGGTCGTGGGTGATCATCAGGATGCCCATCTCGGCATCCCGGCGCAGGCTGTCGAGCAGCGCGAGCACCCCGGCGCGGACCGAGACGTCCAGCATGGATACCGGCTCGTCGGCCAGGAGCAGCTGCGGCCCGAGGACCAGCGCCGTCGCGATCGCCACCCGCTGCCGCTGGCCGCCAGACAGCTCGTGGGGATAGCGATCCAGGTACATCTCGGCCGGGCGCAGTCCGGCCTGTTCGAGGGCCTGGACGGTCAGCCGCTGGCGCTCGGCCCTGGAGCCGCCGATGCCGTGCACGACCATCGGCTCCTCGACCGTCTGCCGAACGCGGAACCGCGGGTCCAGCGACTCGTACGGATCCTGGTAGATCATCTGCACCACTCGCCGCAGCGGGCGCATCCGCCGTTCCGGCAGGTTTGCGATGTCGGTGCCGTTCAGCCGGACCGCTCCGCCGGTGGGCTTGACCATGCCGAGGATTGTCTGGACGGTGCTGGTCTTGCCGCAGCCCGACTCGCCGACGAGCGCCATCATCTCGCCCCGGCTGAGGCTGAAGCTGACCCCATCCACCGCGTGCACCCACCGCCGTGGCCGGCGGATCGCGGCCTGGCCGAGCCCTCGACGGACGGGATAGTGCGTGACCAGGTTGGTCACCTCGAGCAGCGGGACGCCTGAGGCCCCTGGGGTGTCCGTGGCGGCCGCGTCCGGCTGCGTCGCGCCGCCGGCAGCCGGCTCGCCGACGCGTGATACGGACGCCCTCGCCTCGCTCATCTGACCTCCGCAAGCTTGTCGGCGCGCTCCTCGGCGCGAAGGCACGCGGCGAGGTGGCCGGCGCCGACCTGCAGGAGCCGCGGGTGCACGTCCGCGCACCGGTCTATCGGCACGTCACATCGGGGCCGGAACGGGCAGCCTGTCAGCTCCCGGTCCAGTCGCGGCGGCGAGCCGGGAATGGACGAGACCACGTCGTCGCCGTACAAGTCGGGAGTCGCGGCGAACAGCAGCCGGGTGTAAGGGTGCCGGGGATTGTGGTACAGCGCGTCCATCGGGCCGATCTCGGCAATCTCGCCCGCGTACATCACCGCGGCACGGCTGCAAGTCTGCGCCACGACCGGCAGGTCGTGGGTGACGAGGATGACGCTCAGCCCGAGCTCAGCCGACAGCCGGGTGAGCAGTTCGAGGATCTGCGCCTGCACCATTACGTCCAGCGCGGTGGTCGGCTCGTCCGCGAGCAGGATCCTCGGCTCACAGGCAAGTGCCATCGCGATCGAAGCCCTCTGCCGCATGCCGCCGGAGAACTCGTGCGGGTAACGCTGCGCGGAGCGGGCCGGGATGCCGACCAGTTCCAGCAGCTCGCCGGCCCGCTTCAGGGCCGCCTTGCCTTCGGCCACGCCGTGAAAGGCCATCGGCTCGGCGATCTGCCAGCCCACTCGCTTCACCGGGTTGAGCGCATTCATCGCGCCCTGGAACACCATGGCGATGTCCTTCCACCGGTACGGGCGGACCGAGTCCTCCCCGCCGGCGAGGATGTTCGTGCCGTCCAGCCGCACCTGGCCGGCCAGCGAGGCGTTGGGCGGGAGCAGGCCCATCAGCGCGAGAATCGTCGTGGTCTTGCCGCAGCCGGATTCCCCGACCAGACCGAATCGCTCCCCCGGCCGGAGCTCGAAGCTCACGCCCTGCACCGCGTGCACCGGCGCGGCGTGCGGCGGCTCGAACCAGACGTGCAGGTCCTCCACCTCAAGCAGGCCGCTCATGTCGCGTCCGCCCCCCGCCCGGCGAGCGTGCGGATCTTCCATCGGGTCAGCGACAGGTGCGCGATCTTCAGACGCGGGTTCAGGGCGTCCTCGATCGCCTGGCCGAGCAGGAAACAGCCGACGCACACCAGGGCGATGCAGATGCCGTCGGGCACGATCGCCCACCAGGCGCCCGAGCTCACCGCGGCCCGCTCGAACGCGTGCTCCAGGATTGTGCCCCAGGTGGTGACCGTCGGGTCCTCGAGGTTGAGAAAGGCGAGGGCGGTCTCCAGGTAGATCGCGATGGCGATCGTGAGCACGGTGTTCGCGATCAGCAGCGGGCCCACCTGCGGCAGGATGTGCCTGGCGATGATCCGCGTGTGGCCGGCGCCGAGTGCCCTGAGCCGCTTGACGTAGACCCGCTCCTTGACGCTCATTACCTGGGCGCGGATGACCCGCGCGGTGCCGGTCCACTCAAGGATCCCGATCACCATGATCACGTGGAACAGGCTCGGCCCCCAGATGTCGGCAATCACCATCGCGAACACCAGGTCAGGGATGACCAGCAGGTAGTCGGTGATGCGCATCAGCGTGATGTCGACCCAGCCGCCGAAGTAACCGGAGATGATGCCGACACCGCCGCCGATGATCATCGCGACCAGCGTCGCGGCGAAGCCGACCACCAGCGAAATGCGGCCTCCTTGCATCAGCTCGCTGAGCATGTCGATGCCGCCGTCGTCGCAGCCCAGCCAGTGGCGCGCCGACGGCGGCGCGAACACCGCGCAACTCTGCGAGGTCGCGCTGTACGGCGAGATGTACGGGGAGACGATGGCCAGCAGGACGAAGAACACGAGGATGCCAAGCCCGATGGCGGCCGCCTTCCGGTCCTTCAGCAGCGTCAGGAAGAATCCCGCACCGCCTGCAGACTTTTCGACCAGCTCGATCCCGGTCGCCGGCTCCTGCATCAGCGCGCTCATTCGGTGATCCTCGGGTCAAGACGGAAGTAGATCAGGTCAGCCAGGAAGTTCAGCAAGATGACGGAGATGGTGAGGATCAGGAAGCCGCCCTGCAGCATCGGGTAGTCCCGCTCGGTGACGGCGTTGTACATGGCCAGTCCGATGCCCGGCCAGCTGAAGATCACCTCGATCAGCAGCGCCCCGCCGACGATGTAGCCAAAGTCCATGGCGATCATCGTGACCATGGGCAGCAGTGCGTTGCGGACCGCGTGCCGCCACACGATCCGGCGCATGGGCAGGCCCTTGGCCCTGGCCGTCAGCACGTAGTCCTCGCCCAGCGTCTCCAGCACTGACGTCCTGACCACCAGCGTGTAGCTCCCGTAGGCGGTCAGCACCAGGGTCAGCGCCGGGAGGATCATGTGCTGCCCGATGTCGGCCAGGTGCTGCCAGAACGGCTCCGGGCCGAACAGGCCGGCGGTCGGCCACGTCATCCCGTTCGATGGCAGGTAGTTGGCCAGCAAGATCAGCAGCATCAGCCCGAGCCACTGGGTCGGGAACGCGTAGGCGAATACCGCGGCGTTGGTGCTGATGTGGTCGGCGATCGAGCCGCGCCGCCAGGCGGCCAGCACGCCGGTGAAGACGCCGACGATGATCGAGACGAGCGTGCCGACAGTCACCATCGGGATCGTGTTCTTCAGGTCACCGAGCAACAACTGACTGACCGGCTGCTGATACACAAACGAGACGCCCATGTTGCCGTGGGCGAGTTCCTTCAGGTAGATGACGTACTGCTCCCACTTCGGCTTGTTCAGCCCGAACTCGATCGTGAGGGCGCGGCGCAGCGCGGCACCAGAATGCGGAACCCTGGCCAGGTCCGTGACCGCGTTACCAGGCAGCACCCGGAACAGGAAGAAGTTGAGCGTGATCGCTACGAAGATCGTGACCAGCGCGAAGAAACCGCGCTTGATCACGTAGTCAGCGCGCCGCATTACGACCCGCCGTTCCGCCGGTTCCCATGACCACCTCTCATGACCTGCCGCAATTGAGGTCAGCCGGCCAGGTGCACGTCCTCAAACGGGATGACCGACTGGCTGGTCCAGGACGCGCCCGCGACGAGCGGCAGGTCAACCCATTGCTTGCCGTGCGCCTCGATCGAGTCCGGGTAGTCGAGCACGAGGTAGGTGTTCGCGTCGGCGATCATCTGCTGCATCTGGTAGACGATCTTCTGCCGCTGGGTCGGGTTCATCGCCGCGCTCTGCGCGGCGTAGAGGTCGTCATAGGTCTTGTTGCAGTAGCCGGTGTCGTTCCAGACGTTCCAGGCGCCGCACGTCAGCACCGAGAGCATGAAGTCGGGGTCGGTCTCGGGATACCAGTCCCACATCGACATCTCGAAGCTCTTGTAGTTGTCGGCGGTGACCGCCGTGTACGCGGCCGCGTTGTCCAGGTCCTCAGGAACGAGTTGCACGCCGATCTGCTTGAAGTCCGCCTGCACGATCTGGAACGAGCGGTCACCATAGGCGTCGGTGACGTCCGCCGGCAGGATCACCGTGTACGACATCGGGTGCCCGTCCGCGATGCGGATGCCGGTGGATCCCATCTTGTAACCCGCCTGGTTGAGCAGCTGATTGGCCTTGCCGATGTCAAACGGCACCGGCTTGATGGCCGGATCGGACCAGCTGCCCGTCACCGGCGGGATGATCGTTGATCCGGGTGCGCCGTAGCCAAGCAGCACGGTGCTGACGAGCTGCTGTCGGTTGATCGTGTAGTCGAACGCCTCCCGAACCAGCGGGTTCATCAGCTCGCGATGGCTTGCGTCTTGGTCAGGGTTGTCGTTGACGATGAAGTCGTCGAAAGCGTCGCCCGGCGTCTCGCGCACGACGAAGCCCGCCTGCTTGAGGCTGCTGACCGACGTGGTGGGGACCGACTCGACCCCGCTCAGCTGCCCGCTCTTCAGCGCCGTGACCATCGCGTCGGTGTCGGTGAAGAACTCGAGGATCAGTCCCTCGATATGCGGCTTGGGTCCGTACCAGTCAGGGTTGCGCTTGAACACCGCGCTCTGGCCCTTGGTGTAGCTGGTCAGTATGAACGGGCCGCCGGAAACGATCGGCGCGTTGTTCTGGAAGGTAGTCAGGCCCTTGCCATTGCCGGTCGCGTACTGGGCCCAGATGTGCTCGGGCAGGATCTGAATCTGCTGGAGTTGCGAGAGTACGTTGGCCACTGGCCGCTGGTAGGTGATGACGAGCGTGTCGGGGCTGGTGGCCACCGCGCTCACCATGTGCGCCACGTAACCGGCCGAGTTTGCGGTTGCCCCGTTCTGGAACTTCATGATCGTGCTGAGCGTCCAGGCCGCATCCTCGGCGGTCAGCGGCTTTCCATCGGACCACTTGGCGTTCGGCACGGTGCGGAAGGTCCAGACCCGGCCACCCTCCGACATGCTCCAGCTGCTGGCGAAGTCCGGCACGATCTGCAGCTGCGGGTTGTACTGGACCAGGGACGGATAGATGTACTCGAACGTGGTGTAAGCGTCGGCCTGAAAGGCGACGAACGGGTTCAGCGAGTCGATGCTCGAGTCGCTGCCGAGCTGAAAGACACCGCCATCCTTGACCGAGCCGACCGAGCCGTTGCCGCATCCGGCACTCGCCATGGCCGCGACTATCGCGACCACGACGACGCCGGACAGGCGCCTGAGCCTTCTCGTGCTGGCCGGCTGCATGTGCAAGCGGAATCTCACGCTGAAGCCACCTTCGTTCTCGGGAGGACGGCCGTTCTGGCGCGCCGCTCGTCGGCTGGGTGCGGATTCGCCGCCGCTACGTGACGGCGGGAACCTGCCGATCAGGCTTCCGGGTCGTCAGTCCCTGGCAGGCCACGTCGTCGTGGCGTGCCTAGGTCCCGGCTAATCTCTGACAACGCAGTCGGACAGGCCTGATTCGCCTGACTGAACGTTCAAGTGGCGCGATGCTAGCATACGACAGTAATTCCGCAAAAACATCAATCTGCTAGTTTTACTAACGAATTGGACACAAAGCGTAAGGCGGCACCAAGTTCGGTGCCGCGGTCCGTGAGGTCAGGCCAAGCCCCGCGTCCCGGTCCACGAGGTCAGGCCAAGCCCCGCGTCCCGGTCCGGCTAGACGGAGCCCAGCCCCGCCGCCCTCGCGCCGCCTCGCAACTCGCACCGACACCGGACAGCGTCCGTTCGTACCGACACCGGACAGCGTCCGTGTGGCTGGGGAGGATTGCCGTCGTTCCAGCGACAACGATCTTCCCCGGCCGCCGCCCGCTGAGAACTTATGTCGGGATTGTTCCCTTGCTGCGCCGGGCTTGGGCTACTGCGCCGGGTCCTGACGCACTGACGGCGGTCCGCTCTCAGGTCGCGCGAATCCGGCCCGCCTCAACGAGCAGTTCTCTCACCAGTGCCGCAGGCAATCGGGCGGAAGTGTTGCCATCCCTGCCCGTTACCGTCACCGCGGCGAGCAGGCTGGTGAGCACGGCCTCCTCGGTGGCCTCCACGGCGGCATCGAAGAACGGATCCAGGGCCGAGCCGGCCACCGGCGCTATCCCCGGCGGCGAATCCGAACCGCGCGGCGCCCGCAGTCCGGTGGCCAATGCCAGGAAAATCTCGCCGCTGCCGTGATGCGCGGTCGAGCCGGTCCTGGCCAGGCCCAGCCCGGCCCGCCGGGCCAGCCGCGAGCAGGCGGCCGAGTCCAGCGGGGCGTCGGTAATCAGCACGGTGATGCACGAACCCGCCGGCGGCCTGATCTGGGCCCGACCGCCCCCTGGCCGCTGATCGTCAGGGCCGAGTACCCGACCGACCGGCACGCCGTCCACGGTTAGCCGCTGCCGCTCGCCAAAGTTCGTCAGCACCAGCGCGCCGACCACATGCCCGGATGGCACGACTCGCGACGCGGTGCCGATGCCGCCCTTGAAGCCGAGGCAGGTCATGCCGGTGCCGGCGCCCACGGCGCCCTCGCCCGGCAGACCGCGGACGGCCGCGGCGCCGGCCGCCCTGGCGGTCTCCAGGGCGAGCCGGACGTCATCAGCGCTGACCTGCATGCGGCGCGTATCGGAGAGGAAGCTGTCGTCACACTCCGCCACCAGCGGGATGATCACGTCGTCAACACCGATTCGGGGATCCTCCGCGGCCAGCAGTTCGCACGCCGCGTCGTATACGCGCCCGACCTGCATGGTGGACGTCAGGAAAACCGGGGTCTCGGCCAGGCCCCATTCACTCATCGACAGGAATCCAGTGCACTCTCCCGCGCCATTGAGGACGGCGCCGCCGGCCGGCAGCGGAGACCGGAACGGGTTGCCGCCGGGATCGATGACGGTGACGCCCGTGCGCGCCACGCCGCGGCCGGCCGGCGGCGCTGGTTCGTCCCGCCACACGGTGGCGTGGCCGACGCCCACGCCTGGCACGTCGGCGATCGAGGCAGTCGGGCCGCTCGGCAGTACGCCTATCCTGATGCCCAGGTCGCGGGCCCTGGTCGGCTGATCATCGGTTAGCGTCACCCACCGAGCATGCCCCAGGAGGTCCAGCCGATGTCAGTCGAGGCCCGCAAGCTGCGCATCCCCGTGATCTGGAGCGAGGACTGCCTGCTGCACGAGCCCGGCGGCGAGGTGTGGCTCGGGCTGCGCGAGGACGGCACCGAGGTGCCTGAGCGAGCACGGGCGATTCTCCGCGCGCTGCTCCAGGCCGGCGCAACGGTGTACCCAGCGGACCGGCACGAGATCGAAACACTGCACTCTGTGCACTCACCCGCCCTGGTGCGGCACCTTGCCACCGTCTGGCAGGACTGGGAGGCCGGCGGGTACGTATCCGAGCACGGCCGTGACCGGGTCGTGCCTTACGTGTTCCCCACCCCGGCCATGCTGGCCGGGCTGCCGGCGTCGCCGCCCGCAGCACTGCACGGCCGGGTCGGCCTGTACTGCTATGACACGATGACGCTCGTCGGCCCGGGTAGCTGGGAGGCGATCCGGGCCGCGGCCGACGCCGCACTCACCGCCGCGAGCCTGGTCGCGGCCGGCCAGCGAGCCAGCTACGCCCTGTGCCGACCGCCCGGTCACCATGCGGGTCCTGATGGCTACGGCGGCTCGTGCTATCTCAATAACGCGGCGCTGGCGGCTGAGGCTCTCCGGCAGGCTGGGGCCAGCCGGGTGGCGATACTCGACATCGATGCCCACCACGGCAACGGGACCCAGGCGATCTTCTACCATCGCCCGGACGTGTACTACGGCAGCGTGCACGTCGACCCCGGCGCCGGATGGTTCCCGCACTACATGGGCTTCGCCGACGAGCACGGCACCGGCCAGGGAGTCGGGGCGAACCGCAATCTGCCGCTGGCGCCAGGCGCCGCCGACACAGGGTGGCTCGCGGCGGTGGGCCAACTCTGCGACGAAGTTCGCGGCCGCGGGGCGGACGCCATCGTGCTCTCCCTCGGCGTGGACGCGGCCGCGGCCGATCCGGAGAGCCCGCTGCAGATGTCGGCGGATGCCTACCGAGCCGCGGGCGAACTTATCGCCGCCCTCGGCCCGGTTGCGGTCATCCAGGAGGGTGGCTACGACCTGGCCTCGCTGGGCGAGTACGTGGTGGCGGCGCTGGACGGAGTGCAGGCCGGCTCGGCGCAGTTACGGCCTCGGGGTAATCGGCCTCGTACTGCCGCTCGCTCGCAACCAGACCCGGCGCGGGCGGGCACGGCCCCCGCGGCCCACCGCCCGAAGCGCGCCCCACCGCCCGAAGCGCGCCCCACCGCCCGAAGCGCGCCCCACCGCACGAAGCGCGCCCCACCGCACGAAGCGCGCCCCACCGCCCGACCGGCGCCTTCAGCCGTCAACCGTTGTTGACAGCTAGCAACCGTCAACATATATTGACGCCATGAGCAATGAGGTAACGCTCGCTGAGGCAGCCAGC
>JASIBJ010000636.1 GCA_030045215.1 Streptosporangiaceae bacterium
CAGCGCCCGATCAGCGCGCTGGCCGACGTGGCCAGCCATATCGATCCGGCGGACGTACGCCGGGTCGTGCTGCACACTGCGGAGGCGACGGTCCAGCCGCTGATCCACCACCGGCCCTCCACCGGGCTGGAAGGCAAGTTCAGCCTCGAGTACGCCGCCGCGGCCGCATTGCTCGACGGCTGTCCCGGCTTCGCCAGCTTCACTGACGCGGCCGTCCGCAGGGACGCCGCCGTGCGGCTGGCCGGCCTGGTGGAGGTCGAACTCGAGCCGGGCGGCGATGGCCTGCTGGACGGCGAGCTGACCGCCGAGGTGTACGCCGCCTCGGGCTCCGTGCTGTGGGTCAGGCAGCAGTTCCCGCCTGGCTCGCCCGCCCGGCCGCCGACAGGCGAGCAGTTGCGGGCGAAGCTGACCGAGTGCATCCGCGGCCTGGATACCGACCCGGACGAGTGGACCTGGGACAATGCCGCCGCAATCCTGCGCCGGCATGTTCCGGCCGGAGCGTGACCGGCGGGACGGACCACGCGAGTCCGGTCCCTCCTCGTTCCCTTCATGATCCGCGAAACGGGCGGGCGACCGCCGCGGTAGGAAAGGTGGGCCGCATGCTCCCGCTGTCCGGCATCTCGGTCGTCGCGCTCGAGCAGGCGGTGGCGGCCCCGTTCGCCACTCGCCAGCTTGCCGACCTCGGCGCCCGGGTGATCAAGGTCGAGCGGCCCGGCGGCGGTGACTTCGCCCGCGGCTACGACACCGCCGTGGCCGGCCAGTCCAGCTATTTCGCCTGGCTCAACCGCGGCAAGGAGTCGATTGAGCTCGACGTCAAGAGCGAGCACGGGCGACGGGTGATGCGCGAGCTGGTGGCGCGGGCGGACGTGTTCGTGCAGAACCTAGCGCCGGGCGCGGCCGACCGGGCGGGCTGCGGCGCCGCCGACCTGACCGCCCGGCATCCGAGGCTGATCTGCTGCTCGATCTCCGGATACGGCCCCGACGGGCCGTACGCCGGCAAGAAGGCCTATGACTTGCTGGTGCAGTGCGAGGCGGGGCTGCTGTCGGTTACCGGCACGCCCGAGCAGCCGTCTAAGGCGGGCATCTCGGTCGCCGACATAGCGGCCGGCATGTACGCATTCAGCGGCGTGCTGACGGCGCTTTTCGAGCGGGAACGAAGCGGCCGCGGGTCAAGCTTCGACGTCGCGATGCTCGACGCCCTGGGCGAGTGGATGAGCCAGCCGTACTACTACCACGTGCTGGGGGGTTATCCGGTCCGGCGGACCGGAGCGCGGCACGCCTCGATCTCGCCCTACGGCCCCTACCGGGCGGCGGACGGGCAGGTGTTCATCGGCCTGCAGAACGACCGTGAGTGGGCGGTGCTCTGCGAGCGGGTGCTGCGGCGGCCGGAGCTGATCGCGGACTCGCGGTTCGCCACCAACCCCGACCGGCTCGCGCATGACGGGGAGCTCACCGCCATCATCGAGGACGTGCTGGCCGCGCGGCGGTGCGACGAGATCACCGCTGTGCTCGACGAGGCCGGCATCGCCAGCGCCCGGATGCGCACGCCAGCCGAGTTCGCCGCGCATCCGCAGCTGGCCGCGCGGGACCGCTGGCGGGATGTTGACTCCCCCGGCGGCCGGGTCCGCGCGCTGCTCCCGCCAGTAACCGTGCCAGGTCGGGAGGCCGCGATGGGCGCGATCCCGGCGGCCGGACAGCACACCGCGTCGATACTCGCGGAACTCGGCCTTGCGCCGGGCTAGCTAAAAGCCGGGCGGCCGACGCTGCATGACTGAGCCGATACGGGCGATTATTGAAAGGACGGCCGGCTCTTGCACCAGCGGTAGGCGTCGGCGAGATCCCAGGGTAGGCGGAGGTTAGCCGTGGACATCGGCCCAGCGCTGGCTGAAGCGCGCACGAAGGCCGGAATGACCATCCAGGACGTCAGCGATCGGACCCGCATCCGAGGAAAGATCATCAGTGACATCGAGCGTGATGACTACTCGGCGTGCGGAGGGGACTTCTATACCCGCGGCCACATCCGCGCGATCGCCAAAGTGGTCGGCGCCGATCCGGTGCCGCTGATCGAGCAATATGACGGCAACCTGGCCGCCGGGACAACTCCCCCGGCTACGCCCGAGGCCGAAGCCTTAACGAAACCGCAGGCCAACCGGCCGCGGACGAGGGATCCCGCTCCGGCCACGCCCAGCCCGGAGCCTGGCCGCGCGCCACGTCAGGGAGGCGCGGCTGGCGCGAAATCTAGGGCAAACGGGAAACCTGAGCCTGGCGGTGGCGAGGAGCCGGCGGCAGGAGGGATGCCGGAAGCGGGCCCAAGGCCGGCGCTGTGGCAGCGTTCCGAGCCCCAGGAGGTCAATGGCCAGCCGCTGCTGGGGATCGCCACCGACCGGCTGCGACAGTCGGCGGAGAACGTGCGCCGGGCCGGAGCCGATGCGTACCGC
Source organism: Streptosporangiaceae bacterium (assembly GCA_030045215.1). The sequence continues at coordinate 2,439 of JASIBJ010000636.1, forward strand.
CAGTCGGTTCCGCGCGTTCGCGAGGCCGGCGCCGATGCGTACCGACGGACCATCCCGCCGGCACGTCGGTCCGGGGAGCAGGCAGTTCGGCGGGCAGTACCGTGGGCGCGGCGCGCCACCGCGGACGTTTACGACCGGATGGGCCGCCTGCGCACCACAGACCGGCGGTGGAGCGTGATGATCGGTGCAGCCGTGATCGTGCTGGCGGGCCTCATCATCCTGATCTATGCTCTCGCCTCCGGGTCGTTGCTCGCGTCCGGTCATGTCACGTCGGGGGGCAGGCATCCCGCGGTGTCGCGCCCCGCTCCTCGCCGGCCTCGCGCGTCGACGGCCCGGCGGTCGCATGCCCCTTCGGTGCGGGTGGCGAGTCCGCCGGCCCGCCCGTTGCGACCGGTTAGCGTGGCCGCGTTCGGTCCCGGCGGGACCGGGCAGGGCGACAATCCGCAGCAGGCCTCGCTGGCGCTCAGCGGCCAGGATGGCGGCTGGCACACGAACTGGTACACGACAGCCAACTTCGGCAACCTGCAGTCGGGGACGGGCCTGCTGCTCGACATGGGCCAGGCCGTTACCGTCACGCAGGCCAGGATCGACCTCGGGTCGGCGGCGGGCGGCGCACTGGTGTTGCGGGCGGGGAACCAGCCGGTCCTGGCCGATCTGGTGCCGGTGACCAGGTCAGCGGATACAGGCGGCACCATCACGCTGGCTCCGGGCCACCCGGTGGCAGCACGCTACTTGCTGATCTGGTTCACGCGCCTGCCACCGGACAACGCCGGCACCTACCAGGCGACGATCTACCACGTGAACCTGACCGGCTTCGGCTAAGGGGAGCCCGTCAGCCAAGGCTGGCGACCAGGTCCATCGCCTGACCGAGGGTGGTCAGGCGATCGGCCAGCGTCTGGCCTGCTGGATAAAGCCTGACGGTGTCGACTCCCGCGTCGCGCCAGGCGCGCAGCCGGTCTGCGACCATGCCCGTCGTGCCGATCAGCGTCGTCGCCAGCACCATCTCGTCGGTGACCAGGGCGGCGGCACCGTCGCGGTCGCCGGCCTGCCAGCGCCGCAAGATCTCGCCGGTGACGTGTGACCAGCCCTGCCGGCCATACGCGGCGTTGTAGAAGTTGGCTTCGGCGCTACCCATGCCGCCGATGCTGAAGGCCAGTTCTTTCTTGCGGCCTGCGACGTGCGCGCGCATTTCCTCTTCGTCGTCGAAGATGGCCACCTCGGCGCCCTGGCAGATGTCGAGGTCGGCCCTGGTCCGGCCCGTCGCGGTCAGGCCGGCGTCAAGATGGCGGAAGTAGGCATCGGCGCCTTCCGGCACGAAGCTGGTGCCCAGCCAACCGTCGGCGGTCTCCCCGGTGAGTTCCAGCATCCGTGGTGACAGCGCGGCGAGGTAAAGCGGGATGTCGCTGTTGGGTGGCATCGACAGCCGCATCGGACGCGCTGACCCTGGCAGTGGTATCTGGATGGTGGAGCCAGCGAAGCTGATCTTCTCCCCGGCGAAGGCCTGCCGGATGACCTGGATGCTCTCACGCATCCGGGTCAGGGGCCGGTCAAAAGGCACTCCGTGCAGCCCCTCGATCACCTGCGGACCGGATACGCCAAGTCCGAGCAGGAACCGGCCCCCCGACAACTCGGCGAGGGTCAGCGCGGCCTGCGCGATGGCCACCGGGCTGCGCGTGCCTAGCTGGATGATGCCCGACCCGAGCTGGATCCGGCTGGTGCGGGCGGCGAGATAACCGAGTACAGAAGGGGCGTCTGAGCCCCAGGCCTCGGCCACCCAGCAGACGTCAAGCCCGAGCTTCTCTGCCTCGAGGGCGAACTCGAATGTCTGGCGAGGGTTGCGGGAGACCTCGATGGAGGTAGCGGTACGCATCAGACCTGAGCTTACGATCGAGGTGCAGGGGCCTGCAGGTCCCGCGCGGCGGCACTCCAGACAGTTCAGGCGGCTCGTGATGCCAACGACGGGCACCGTCATCTCGGCGACGGGCGTGATCGCCCTGGTGCTGCTCACGGCGGTGGCCGTGCTCGGCGTCCTGGTCAATCGCCGGGTCCGCCTGCCTGGGCTGCCGCGGTTTGCCAGCCTCAGCGTGCATCGGTACGTCTCGCTGCTCGCGCTCGCCTTCCTCGCCCTGCATATCCTCACCGCGGTGGTCGCCTCGTATGCCCGGATTGGCGTCGCGGCGGCGGTCATCCCGTTTGTCTACCCCGGTGACCGGCTCTGGATCGGCGTCGGCGCGGTCGCGTCTGACCTCATGCTCGCGCTGGTCGCCACCAGCCTGCTGCGCCGCCACATCGGCCGGCGGACGTGGCGGGCGCTGCACTGGCTCGCCTACGCGTGCTGGCCCGCGGCGATGGCGCACAGCATCGGGATCGGCACCGGCATGCGGGCCGGCCGCCTGCTCGATCTCGCCATCGCGTGCATAGTCGCGGTAGTGGCCGCGGCGGCCTGGCGGCTGATCGCGACCGTGCGCGGGTCCGGGGCGCGCCGCCGTGCCCCGGTCATCATCGCGCGCCCGCCCGCCGCCTTGCCCGCCCAGGACCCGCCGAGTTCGCTGCGCCTGAGCGTCGATCCCATCGGCTGCACGGGTTACGGCCTGTGTGCCGAACTGGTGCCTGAGCTCATCACCCTTGACCAGTGGGGCTACCCGCTGCTCGCCGACGGCCACGTTCCCGCCTACCTGGCCGGGCGGGCCAGGCGAGCAGTCACCGATTGCCCGGCCCTGGCGCTGCGACTGGCCGTGGACGAGGTGACCGATGTGGCCGCCGCCCAGCGCGGCCCGTAGCAGGGCGACCCGTCCGAGGGTTCATGCCGACCGCGAGCGCGGCTGGCCGCGGACTACGATGCGGCCTATGCGGTTCGCCATCTCGATCCCCCAGTTCTATGGCGACGGCGATTTCGATCCCGACGCTTACCGCTCTTATTTCGGCCGGGTGGAGGAACTCGGCTTTGACAGCGCTTGGGCGCAAGAGGGAGTGTTCGGGGCGAGTCCGCAGCTCGCCCCGCTCGAGGCGATGACCTACGCGGCGGCGTGCACGCGAAGGATCCGGCTCGGGTGCGTCGTGTTCGTGTCGACGCTGCACAGTCCGGTGCACCTGGCCAAGAGCCTCAGCACGCTGGACCAGATGAGCCGCGGCCGGCTCGACGTCGGCATCGGCACCGGCGGCAAGGGCAGGCCGTTCGCTGCGTTCGGCATCAGCCAGGACCGCTACGTGGCGCGGTTTACCGAGGGCCTGGCGCTGACGAAGGCACTCTGGACCGAGCCGAGGGTTACCTTCGACGGAGAGTTCTGGCAGCTCAAGGACGTTCCCATGGAGCCCAAGCCGTTCCAGAAGCCTTACCCGCCCGTCTGGTTCGGGGCCAATGGCGTGCCTGCCCTGCGCCGGGCCGTCCGCCTCGGCGACGGATTCTTCGGCGCGGGCTCGACCCCGACTGCCAGGTTCGCGGATCAGGTGCAAGTGGTCCGTGACGCCCTGGCCGAGGCGGGCCGGAGCGCGGCCAGCTTCCCCATCGCCAAGCGCGTCTACATCGGCGTCGACGACGACGCGGCCCGTGCGCGGGATCGCGTGAACGCCGCGATGGAACGTGTCTACGGGCGGCGCGTCCCTGACATCGAGGCGGCGGCTATTGCCGGAACCCCGGACGAGTGCGTCCGCGAGGTGCGCGCGGTCGCCGCCGCCGGGGCCGAGCTCATCCTGTTCACCGCGGTCTTCGAGCCGGCTGAGCAGGCCGAGCGCCTGGCCGCCGAGGTCGTCCCGCGAGTGTCGGCGGACGGCTGATCACCGCTGCGCGGCCGGACCTGGCGGAAGGCCTACTCGGCGCCAATGGCGGCGGCCGTGGACCCCATCGGGGCCATCGGGTCGATGCCGAGCTTCCGGTGATCCCAGGACCGGACTCGCTGCGGAACGAGCTTGACCACGATGCGCTTGTTCATCATGAACTCGACGATGGATCGCGCATCCTCGGTATAGGCCGCGGTGTATCGCTCGTACACGCTGACCGCAGCCGCCCAGTACTCGTCGCCGTCGGCCTCCTCGAGGATCGTCCCGGTGCCCTCGAGCGAGACACCGCGCAGGGTGTCGTAGGTGTTGCCCGCTTCGACCATGAAGACCATCCGCGGGTCCCTGCGCAGGTTCACCGCCTTCTGGGACTTCGCCTTGGTCTCGATGTAGACCGCATCACCGATGAGCCCGTACCACATCGCGACGACGTGCGGCATTCCGCCGGGGCCGATGGAGGCGACCGTAGCGGTCCGGCTGCGACGCAGGAACTCGGCCACTTCGGCGGAGGTCATGACGATCTGTGCGCGCTGATTCGTGCCCATGCGACTCCCGGCCGATCGTTCAGTCGACAAACCTCGACAACTCTACCGTGCCCGGATCAAGCTGTACTGAATATAGGAACGACGTATAGGAATGGTGTCTAGGCTGATCAGGTGGCGATTTCCGGCGCTGGGAAGCTGGGACAACCCGCCGGAGATGCCGGTCTGCGAAGCTCACCCCCGGGCGAGCCCGCCGTTGCTCAGCAGGAGCTGGCCGTTGATCCACTTTCCCTCAGGCGAGCACAGGAAGTCGACCAGGTGCGCGGTGTCCTGCGGCGTGCCGAGGCGGCCGGCCGGGGTCTGCTCGATGATGCGGGCCTTGAGGTCGTCGCTCATCCAGCCGGTGTCGACCGGCCCCGGGTTTATCACGTTGGCGGTAATGCCGAGGTGCGCAAGCTCGCCTGCGGCCGCCAGCGTGATGCGGTCCAGGGCGCCCTTGCTCGCGCCGTAGGGGACGTTTCCCTCCGTGTGATCGCTGGTGAGCGCGATGATCCGCCCGGTGCCGCGCGGGCCGTTAAAGTGCAGCGCGAACTCGCGGATCAGCAGCCAGGTCGCCCGGGCGTTGACGGCGAAGTGCCGGTCGAAGCTCTCGACCGTCGTGTCCAGCAGACCGGAGTCGACGGACTCGCAATGGCACATGACCAGCGCGGTGACGTTTCCCAGGCGGCCCCGCACATCGTCGAAGACTCGGGCCGGGACGCTGGTGGCGGCGAGATCGGCCTCGATCGACAGCACGCCGGCTCCCCTGGCCGCGAGATCGGCGCTGATCGCCGCCGTTGCTCCCGGCTCCGCGCCCCAGGGCATCCGGTCGTCGTAGGCGGTCAGGTAGGTGAACGCGATATCCCACCCGGAGTCGGCCAGCTGGCGGGCGATGGCCGCGCCTATGCCGATCGTCCGTCCGGCACCGGTAATGAGCGCCACGGGCCGGCCATCGGCGGGAACGCCGCTGCCCGACCCCTGGCTCCGCGGGTCGGCCCTCATACAGTGATCATCGGATCGGGCCAGCCACGGCGGCAACCGATATCCTCAGCCGGCGCGGCCGCTCCGCCGGGCGCACCGACCCGTCCGCCACCGGATCCGCAGCAGCCCGCCCCGGAATGCGAAGCACCGGGCCAAGCAACGCGCGGCGCGCCCGCCGGAGTTCCCGACGGCACCGGTCAGCCGTGGCTGGCGACCAGTGCCGAGGCGACCGCGAGCACGAACGCGCTGGCAGCCACGGACACGTGCAGCGTGAGCAGACGGCCGGGAAACGGCCACGCGGCTCTGGCGTGGCGTCGGCGGGCCAGGTTGTTGCGGGCCTGCCAGGCGAGGCCGAGGGCGATGGTGACGAGCTGGATCGCGACCGCGGTCCAGGCCATTGGCCGGTAGTGGACGAACGTGAACATGGCCCAGAATGCCAGGCCGGTTACGGCGAGCGCCGGATGCGCGAATTCCAGCAATGGATGCTCGCCGGGCGGTGTCGGCACCCTGGCGTGCGGAACCGCTGGCGGCCTGCCGTCGGCCCTCAGCGGAATGGCGCCGATCCTCGCCGCACCGCTCGCGGCAGGCTGAGCGGCGAGGGAGGGCTGGGCCTGAACCTTGGAGGCGGGCGAGTCCCCGGCGGCGAGCCGCCGAGCGGCCCCGCCGGCGCGCAGCAGCGCCAAGCCCGCGCCGGCAGTGGCGAACCACAACACGAGCACGACGATCGCCAAAGCCACTCCCTAGCCTGTCGCTTTCGCTCCAGGCGCCAGGCTAGCCGACTACACGCCGTAGGTGAGCTGCCGGGGTTGGCCGGCCTGCAGTTCGTTCGGCTACATGCGCCCGGCAGCGGATCTGCCGGCGGGCCCGATCAGATCCGCGCCAGGGTCACGCCGTTTTCGTGGCCGCGAGCCGGCCAGCTGGACCTGGGGCTGCCGTGACCAGTGTGACGAACGAGACTAGGCCGCCATTTCTCCCGCGCGGCAGGACAGCCACCAGCGCCGACAGCCGAAACACCGCCAACGTGTCTTTGAACTGCAGTGATCACTTATAGTCATCATTCGATTCTCCCTTGTAGTATCGCGCGCATGGAGTCCATGCTCTGCCCCGTGCTGATCGACCGCAGCGCCGAGCTCGCCGCGCTGACGGCCGCGCTCGAGGCAGCAGCCAGGGGGCACGGCAGCACCATCTTCGTGACCGGAGATGCCGGGATAGGGAAGTCGAGGCTGGCGCGAGACCTGTCGGTCCGGGCCGCCGCCGAGGGCTTTCATGTGCTCACCGGGCGCGGAACGGAGTCGACGGTCCCGGTGGCATACCGGCCCGCCGCCGAGGCCCTTATGGGAGCCGCGCGTGATGGCATCGAGCCCGACTCCCGCGGTCTCGCCCAGTACCGGGCGGCGCTCGGCGCGCTGGTGCCCGAGTGGAGCGAGCCTGGCGACACCGGTGCCGAGATCTCGCCGGTCATCCTCGGCGAGGCCGTGCTCCGCGTCCTGGCCCTGCCGGGCTGGAAGGGGGGCCTGCTCGTTCTCGAGGATCTGCACTGGGCCGATCCGGAGACGCTCGCCATCGTGGAGTACCTCGCGGACAACGTCGGATCGACCAATGTGCTCTGCGTGATCACCCAGCGCGACGGGGGCGGATCTGCCTCCGCCGACTTGCTCCAGGCCCTTACTGCCCGGCGAGCCGCGAGCCGCGTCGAGGTTCCCCGGCTGAAGCCGGGCGCGGTCGGGGAGATGGCTGCGGCCTGCCTGAACGTGCAGGAGGTGCCGGCCGACATCCGCGGCCTGCTGGCCGACTGCGACGGCCTGCCGTTTGCGGTGGAGGAGATCCTGGCGGCCGCCGTCTCCTCGGGCGAACTCGTGCGGGGTGAGCAGGGCTGGCATGTCAACAGCGACGTCTCTACCGGCGTGCCCGACTCGATCGTCGGATCGGTGCGTAACCGGCTGGCGGCCTTGGGCCCCGCGGTCACGAACGTCATCGTGTCGGCGGCGATCCTGGGCAGGCAGTTTGACTGGACGCTGCTGCCGAGGGTTGCGGGCGTGTCCGATGCAAAGGTCCTGGAGGCGCTGCAGCGGGCGCGCGAGGTCCAGCTCATCGAGCCGGTCGGTGCCGAGTCTGGCCGGTTCAGGTTCCGCCACAGCCTGACCAGGGACGCGATCGTGTCAAACCTGCTGCCCCCCGAGCTAGCTGCCCGGTCCGCCGCGGCCGCGGATGCCATCGAGGAGGCGCACCCTGGCTTGCCCGGCGAGTGGTGCGAGCTGGCTGCCGAGCTGCACGCCGCGGCCGGCGAGCCTGCGGCTGCAGCCCGTTTGCTGCTGATGGCGGGCCGCCGCTCGCTGCGCCCTGGTGCGATTAGCAGCGCGATCGCGGCGCTGGAAGACGCGCGCAAGCTGCTCGCCGCGTCCCCGCGCCCCGAGCCCGACGTCGACCTCGAGATCGATGAGGTGCTGACCGAAGCACTGGCAGTGTCTGGCGACTACGACCAGCTCGTTCCGGTAGCAGACGACCTCGTCGCCAGGCTCGCGGCTTCCGGCGCGGATCCGCGGCGGCAGGCCCTGACCATGCTGAGAGTCGCCAGTACCAGGCCGGAGGATCACCTGGGTGCGGCGATTGCGCAGCTGGCCGCGGCGGAAGACATCGCGGGCCAGCTGCAGGACGTCGAACTTTCCAGCAGGATCGACGCCGTGTCGGCCCGCTGCGCCCTGGCCGGAGGCGAGCTGGACCGGGCCGAGGAACTGGCTCGGCGCGCACTCGCATCGGCCGAGCGAGCCGGGCTCTCCGGGTGGGCGGCTGACGTCGGGTTCGCGTCGCTGGAGGTGATCGGCCGACGCGAGCGGATGCGCAACCTCCCCGCCGCGCGCGAAGCGTTCGAGCGCGCACGCCAGATCGCCGACAGGACGGAACGAGGCGTGCTACGCATCCAGGCGCTGCATGAGCTCAGCACGATCGACATGCTGGAAACCGGGTCGGCAGGGCGGCTAATTGAGGTACGTGAGCTGGCCCACCATGCCGGAGTGGTCCCCACGGCCACCTTGATCGAGCTTCAGCTCGCGAATCTGTGGAGCCTGGGCACCGAACTGGACAGGGCGCTCGCCGCGGCCCGGCAGTGTGAGCGGTCGGCCGCCCAGCTCGGGATAGCGCAGCTGGAGGCCATGGGCCTTGTGCTCCAGGCCAACGTCCACGCGATCCGCGACGAGCGGCAGCTGGCCGAGCGGGCAATCCACCGGGCCGAGAAGGTGATCGACGACCAGCACCCGGAGATCATGTTCACCGTCTGGGGCCAGTCCAGAGTGCTGGTATCCCTGTTCCGCGACGACCTGCCGCGGGCATTCAAGGCAAGCCAGACGGGCATGGCGTTCGGCCTGCAGGCAAAGACGTCGCCGGCGCGCGCGCAGAACTTTTACTCGGCCCTGCAGTCGCCGGTCCTGGCCCCGCGGCGTGCCTGGGGCTTGTGGGTCCTGCTGCAGACCGTGTGCGGTGACGGAGGCAGGCAGGCGATCGAACAGGCGGAGGGTTCCGACGTCGCCGTGAGCTGGAACAAGGGCTGCCTGGCATACGCCGAGGCGGTCCTCGAGGGCCGCGAGAGACGCGTCGAGCGAGCCGCCGTCCTGGCCCGCGAAGGGAACGACCATTTCGCACCTTTCGCGCCATGGTGGAACCACCTCGCCCGCAGGCTGGTGGCTCCGGCGGCGCTGGAGGACGGATGGGGAGACCCCGTCGCCTGGATGCGGGAGGCGGCCGCCGAGTTCGACGCGACATCGCACGATCGGCTTGCCTCCGCGTGCCGGGGAATCCTGCGCCGGGCCGGGGAACGCGTGCCCAGATCGGGGCGCGGCACTGCGAAGGTGCCGCCGCAGATGCGCCGGCTCGGCATTACGAGCCGGGAGATGGACGTTTTCCTGCTCGTAGCACGAGGTTTTTCGAACACAGAGATCGCGGCCAGGCTCTATATCTCGCCCAAGACCGTGGAGACCCACATCGCCAGCCTCGTCGCCAAGACGGGCCAGGCGGGCCGGCGCGAACTCGTGGCCCACGCTGCCCGTTTCACCCAGTCGTGACCCGGTTGATTTATCTAGATAAATCGGCCTCTTGCCGCATCGGACCCTGCGCCCGTCCCCAACCGTTCCTTAACTCAGGTGGCCGCGCGCGGTAGCTCAGGCTCTGCCTGATGTGCCTGAGGCGGTAATCAGCCAGTCTTACTGCTGGGTAACACCCAACCAGCACCCGGCCCCCCAACCGGCAAACCCCCGAATGCAATCGGTTGCGGCTGGCGGAGCCCCAGCGGACTAGGAGGACCCGTGACAGTCGACACTGCTGTGGACGTGACGGCTCATGAACATGTCCAGGCCAGCGACAACCTCACCCGGTTCGAAGCCGAAGCGATCCCGTACATGCGGCAGATGTTCCCGGCAGCCCTCCGGCTAACACGCGATCGCTGCGATGCCGAGGATCTCATCCAGGAAACCTTTGCCAGGGCCTACCTGAAGTTCCACCAGTTCACGCCCGGCACCAACCTGAGGGCGTGGCTGCACCGCATCATGTTCCACGCCTTCTACAGCAGCTGCCGCAAGCGGCGCACGCGGCCGGCTGAGACCCTGACAGGCGATCTCCTGGAGGCCGCCGAGTCCCAGGCCGGACGCGCGGCTCAGGGCCGCTCAGCCGAGGAGGAGGCTCTCGACAACCTGGCCGGCTCCCGCGTGATGCGGGCGCTGGGCGAGTTGCCGGACTGCTTCAAGACCGTGCTCTACCTCGCCGACGTGCAGGGATACCGGTACAGCGAGATTGCCGAGATCATGGGCACTCCGATCGGGACCGTCATGTCGAGGATCCACCGCGGACGGCACATGCTCAGGGCCAGGCTGCTCGGCCAGGTCAGGCCGCAGGCCGAGGCTGGGCCGGTCGACGCGGCAGCGGAGCCGACACTGCGCGAGGTCGCGACCCTGCGGGGCCTCGAGCCCGCCACTGGCACCGTTCCCGCCCCGGCGACCGAGTCGGTCGCGCAGGTCACGTCCGGCGGCCCGGCCGAGGAACGACTCGCGGCCTGACGCTGGCAGTGCCCAGCTCCGGGTAGGCGCGGTTGGTTGCCTCCGAGACCAACCGAGACCCGGCGAAGCTGGCCGAAGCGGACAGACGCCCCGGGAGCGGGGGTGCCAGGACCGGCCACCGGTCCTGGCACCCCCGTCATTGCCCGCCCGCTGGCGGTGACGGCGGGCGCGGCGGGCGCCGATAGATTTGTGCCTTGTGACGGAGAAGGCGGATCTCGAGCAGCCAGCCGCGTTCCATCAGCGTCCCTTCGAGCCACCGCCTGGCGCGATGGACCTGCTCCTGGTCCGTCACGGGCAGTCGCAGGCGTACGTCGACGGCACTCCGTTCGCCCTGGTCGACGGACAGGGCGATCCGCCGTTGTCCGATCTGGGC
>JASIBJ010000637.1 GCA_030045215.1 Streptosporangiaceae bacterium
GCTGACGAGCCCGCACTCGGCGCACAGGGTCAGGCCGTACGAGGCGTTCTCGACGTTGCAGCCGGTCACGACCGTGCCCTCGCTGCCCTGCCCCGCCGCGCCGACCCGCAGGCCCGAGTACGGCGCATAGGCCCGCGCGGCCGCGGCGGTGGCGGCGGCGCGCAGGGATGCCCAGTCGAAGTCCATCTCGCCGGCCGCCCGGTCATGCCTTGACGTACGGCTGGCCGTCGGCCTTGGGCGCCCGGACCTTGCCGACCAGGCCGGCCACCGCGATGATCGTGGCCACGTACGGGGCCATGTTCATGATCGGCGCCGGCAGCACCGGGTTCACCGTGGGCAGCACCAGCGCCAGCTCCAGGCAGAAGCCGAACAGCAGCGCGGCGGCCAGCGAGCCCAGCGGCGTCCACCGGCCGAAGATGAGCGCCGCCAGCGCGATGTAGCCGAATCCGGAGCTCATGTCCGGGCTGAAGCTGCCGACCGAGCCGACCGTCAGGAACGCGCCGCCGATGCCGGCGACCAGCCCGCCGAGGATGACGTTGCGGTAGCGGGTCCACAGCACCGGGATGCCGACGGTGTCGGCCGCGGTCGGGTGCTCGCCGACGGCCCGGACCCGCAGGCCCCACCGGCTGCTGAACATGGCGATCTGGATCACGATGATCGCGGCGTAGGTGATGTAGAGGAAGACGTTCGAGTCGAAGAAGATCGGCCCGATCACCGGGATCTGCGCCAGCCCCGGGATCTTGAGGGTGGCAAAGGTGTTCCCGGTGTTGTAGCTCGGGTTCGTCGACATCAGCCGGTCGAAGAAGTAGTCGGTCATCCCGAGCGCGAGCACATTCAGCACGACCCCCAGGATGATCTGGTCCATCAGGAACGTGATCGCGAACACCGCCAGCAGCAGGCCGACCAGGCCGCCGGTCAGGGATCCGGCGACCAGCCCGGCCCACACGCCGCCGAAGGCGCTGGCGACGATCGCGGCGCTGAACGCGCCGAATAGCAGCTGGCCCTCGATCGCGATGTTGATCACGCCGGACCGCTCGCACAGGCAGCCGGACAGCGCGCCCAGGATCAGCGGGATCGAGGCGACCCAGGTGCCCTGCATGATGATGATCACGTTGAGCGGTATGGCGCCGGCGTCGGCCCAGCACAGCAGGGCCAGCAGGAAGAACAGCAGCACGGCAGCGATCGCGATCCGCTTGCCCCGCTGGCTGAACGGCACGGTGGCCCTGGCAACGCCGAGCCCGAGGCACAGCGCGCCCAGCACGTAGCATGCCGGCGCCGCGGGCACCCGGATGACCGGGATCTTGATTCCGAGTCCCGACTGGGACAGCGCGAAGCCCGCGTCCCCGGCGTGCGCGAGCATGCCAAACACGAAGATATTGATCAGGCCGAGCACGGCGAAAGTGATCGCCGCCACGTGCCGGCGTTCCGTGATGAGCGGCGCGCGTACCGCAGCAGCGAGCGTGGTCACCCGTTCCATCCCTTCGCGACGGCCTCCATGCCGGCCCCCGAGGTGGACCGCAACCGGAACACGGCCCTGATCAGCGCGGGTGCGGCCACGAACAGCACGATGAGTCCCTCGAGCACCTGGACGATGTCGGCCGGGACCTGGCCGAGCGTGGCCGCCTCCACGTACGTTCCGCCGACGTGCAAGGCGCCGAACAGCAACCCGGCCCAGATCACTCCGATCGGCCTGGCCCGCCCGAGCAACGCGACCGTGATGCCGTCGGGCCCGTAGGTGCCGTAACTGTTGAACGTGAGCTGCGTGTTGGTGCCAAGGACCACGCCCGCCGCCGACAGCCCGGCCAGGCCGCCGGCCAGGAGCATCACCAGGATCCAGGACCGTTCCACGTTGATGCCGGCCGTGCGGGCCGCGCTTGCGCTGGCGCCGACCGTGCGGAACTGGAAGCCGGTGGTCGTCCGTGACAGCAGCCACGCGCAAGCGAGCGCGGCCGCCACGGCGATGAGGAAGCCGATCCCGACCTGTGGCGGCGGCCCGCCGACGTGGGCCAGGTTGGCGTCGTTCGCGACGAACGGCGCGATCTCGTTAGTCTGACCTGGCTGCTGAAGCATCGCCGGGTGCGACAACAGGTAGGACAGCAGGTCGTACATGACGTAGTTCAGCATGATCGTGACGATGACCTCGTGGGCGCCCGTTCTGGCCTTGAGCAGGCCGACGAACCAGCCGATCACCGCGCCGCCGACGAAGCCGCCGACCACGCAGACGACGACGTGGATCACCGGCGGCAGGCTGACGCCGAATCCGAGCCAGGTCGCCACGACTGCGCCGCCGACCCACTGCCCGGCGGCGCCGATATTGAACAGCCCGCACCGGAACGCGATCGCCACCGACAGTCCGGTCAGGATCAGCGGCGTGGCCTGGGCGCAGGTCGACGACAGCGGATAGAAGATCGCCGCGATCGAGCCGCCGTGGACGGCCGCGCTCACCGTGGACGGGTTCAGGATGGCGCCCTCGAACATCTGCGAGTAAGCGAACGACAACGAGTCCCAGGTCTGCCCGAGCGTGTAACCGGGATCCACGAACAGCGAGCTCCAGGCGCGGGTGACGACCGGATCGCTGAAGACGATCAGCACCCCGCCGACCACGAGGGCCAGGAAGATCGCCAGGATCGTCACCACGGCCGAGCTACCCTGCGTAACGGCCTGGATCAGTACGCCGACGGTAAGCCATGCCCGCGGCCGGCGCGGGCCAGCGGACTCGCCCGGCGCGCCGGGCTCGGCCGGGACCCCTTCGGTTGCGGCCGACGCCGGGTCGGGCCCGGTCGCCGGGATGTCACTCACGCTCTACCACCCGCTCGCCACCGGGGTGCCTCCAGGCGCCGCCTTCCCTCGTCGCCCGTCCATCGCTCCGGAGGCATGGCACCACCGCGCCCCGGCTCGCTCACGCTTCACGCTCCTCGGTTGGCGGATCGGCCTGCCCGGCCAACGCCTGGGGCAGCTCCAGAGCCTCGTCCGCGTCGAGCCGGTGCAGCTCGGCGCCGTCGGCCGCCTGCCCGTCGGCGCCGGCTCCGGCCATCAGCAGGCCAAGTTCCTGCTCGGGGACGTCCGGCGCGCGAACGCCGACGATCTTGCCTTCGTACATGACCGCGATCCGGTCGGACAAGGCGTAGATCTCGTCCAGCTCGGACGAGACAATCACCACCGCGACCCCCTGGTCGCGCTGCTTGACGATTTCGGAGTGCACGAACTCGATTGAGCCGACGTCCAGTCCGCGGGTCGGCTGGCTGGCCAGCAGGAGCTTATTCGGCCGACTCAGCTCCCTGGCGACGACGACTTTCTGCTGGTTGCCGCCGGAGAGCGTCCCGGCCCTGGTCATCACCGACGAGGTCCGGACGTCATACTCTTCGACCAGGTGCAGCGCCGACTTCCTGACGGCAGCAGGATCCATTGCGAGGCGGCGGGCGTAGGGCGGCCGGTCGTAGACATCAAGGATCAGGTTGTCCGCGACCGGGAAGGCACCCACCAAGCCGTCTTCCTGGCGGTCCTCCGGGATGTAGCCGATGCCCGCCCGGAGCCGCTCGTGGGTACTCGCGCCGCCGATCTCGGCGCCGCCTAGCACCACTGACCCGGTTGAGGGACGCAGCCCCATCAGCGCCTCGCACAGCTCTGTCTGCCCGTTGCCCTGCACGCCCGCGATCCCGAGGATCTCGCCGCCGTGCACCTCGAAGGAGACCGAGTCGACCGCCAGACCGCCATGCTCGGCCGGCACGCTGAGGTCGCGGACGTCGAGCACGACGCCGACCGGCCTGGCCGCCTCCTTGCTGACCCGCAGCTGCACCGACCGGCCGACCATGAGCGCGGCCAGCTCGGCATCGCTGGTGGACGGCGGGCGCTCGGCCACCACCTTGCCGCGGCGGATCACGGTGATGTTGTCGGCGATGGCCTGGACCTCGCGCAGCTTGTGCGAGATGAAGATGATCGACCGGCCGCTCTCCCGGAGCTGGCGCATGATGTGGAACAGATCCTCGGTTTCGCCCGGGGTCAGCACCGCCGTCGGCTCGTCCAGCACCAGGACGCTCGCATCCCGGAGCAGGGCCTTGATGATCTCGACCCGCTGCTGCACGCCGACCGGCAGGTCCTCGACGTAGGCGTCAGGATCGACCCGCAGCCCGAAGCGCTCCGACAGCTCACGCACGGACGTACGGGCCCGGCGCCGGTCCAGCAGGCCGAGCGAGGGCAGGCTGACCTGACGGCTTCCCAGCCTCAGAGTGAGCCGGTGCACCGGCTCCTCACCGAGCGTCACGTTCTCGGCCACGGTGAACACCGGCACCAGCATGAAGTGCTGGTGCACCATGCCGATCCCCGCGCTGATCGCGTCCTTCGGCGACCGGATCCGTACCGGCTGGTCGTCGATGAGGATCTCGCCCTCGTCCGGCTGGTACAGCCCGTACAGCACATTCATGAGGGTGGTCTTGCCGGCGCCGTTCTCGCCCAGCAGCGCTCGGATCTCGCCCGGCTGTACGACCAGGTCGATGTGATCGTTGGCGACGAGACTGCCGAATTGCTTGGTGATACCGCGCAGTTCAAGCTTCACCGGCCGTCTCCATATACACCCGGCCGTCCGGCCGCCCGGTCATGACCGGGCGGCCGAACGGCTCTATTCCGACGTCTGCGAACGAGAGATCAGGATCAGACCGGGCTCCTCGTGGCCGGGCTGATCTTCCCGCTTTCGATCTCCGACTCCAGCGTCAAGATCTCAGCCTTCAGCGAAGGCGGGACCTGCGACGCGAGGTCGTGGTACGGGGTCAGCACGGCGCCGCCGTTGGCCAGCGTCCCGATGTAGGTGTTACCAGCGACCCAGGTGCCGTTGGCGGCCGACAGGACCGCGGTCTTCACCGCCGCGACGATGCCCTTGGTCACGCTGGTGAGCATGTACTTGCAGTACTGCGCGGCGCTGACGCAGCCGTCGGTGTCGACCCACTCCATCAGCACGTGCTTGCCGGACGCGTCCGCGGTCTGGATGGCCTTCGCCGTGCCCAGGCCAACGCCGCCGGCCACCGGGAAGATGATGTCAGCGCCCTCGCCGATGAACTGGTTGGTCAGCGCCTCGCCGGCCCCGAGGTCGGTGAAGTTGCCGATGAAGCTGCCCTTCTGGGTCTTCTCACTCCAGCCGAGCACCGTGACGTGGGTGTGGTGCTGGGTGTTGTAGTACTGGACGCCATCCCAGAAGCCGTCCTCGTAGATGGTGACCGTCCCGAAGTCCTCACCGCCGTAGGTCGCGACGACGCCCGTCTTGGTCATGCCGGCTGCGAGGTAGCCGCCGAGGAAGCCGTCCTGAACGGTGTTGAAGACCAGCTGGTCGATGTTGGGTTCCTTCGGGGTGGGCAGGCACTCCGACACGTACGAGCAGTCGACGATCGCGAACTTCTGGTTCGGGTTCGCCTTGGCCGCCGCCTCGGTTGCATCCGCCATCAGGAAGCCGACGGTGACGATGATCCCGCAATGACGGCCGACGAACGTGCTGATGTTGGAGGCGTAGTCCGCCGAGGTCGTGGACGGCAGGTACGTCACCGTGATCTTGGACGGGTCGGTCGCCTCCGCGGCCTGCATGCCCTCCCACGAGGACTGGTTAAACGACTTGTCGTCGATACCGCCGGTGTCGGTGACCATGCAGCCCAGGAACTTGGCGCTAGTCGTCGAAGTCTTCGTCGAGCTGCTCGACGAAGGACTCGTCGGCGCGCTACTGCATGCCGCCGCCAGCAGAGCGACCGCGCTCACTGCGACGACGGCCCTCAATATGCCTCTCACGGATACCTCCTCTGCGGGGGCGGCCAGAGCCGCCCGAAGGACCGCCGGCCTACGTGCGCACGCCCCGCCGGCCGGGGCTCAAGCCGTCCCGGATCTCCCCCCCGGGATTGCCCGAAGGGTAGTCCTGGCGTCGCCGACGCGGAAGCTTCAATGAGAAGTCCGGACGTGGATGTTGCCGAATCGAGACCGTCTGGCCCTGTTGCTCCCGGTCAGCATGCTGATGGCCGCTCGTTTGCGGCTTGCCTGGGCCGCGTATGGGCCGTCGGGCGAGGCCTGGACGCGGCCCGATGCGCGCATCTACGGTGAGGCGGTGAGCCAGCGCGCGGCACCGGCCATGGTCACCATCGGCTTGTTCGACTGGATCGACTCCGACGGAGCCCGCGACGCCGGCCAGCTGTACCGGGAGCGGCTTGACCTCCTCGCCGACGCCGAGGCCCAGGGGTTCGACATCTATCATCTGGCCGAGCACCACGGCACTCCGCTCGGTCTCGCGCCCTCGCCGAGCACCTTCCTGGCCGCCGCGGCCATGCGGACCACGCGGATCCGGCTGTGCCCGCTGGTGTATGTGCTTCCCCTCTATCAGCCGACGCGGCTGGCGGAGGAGATCGCGATGCTCGATCAGCTCAGCGGCGGCCGGCTCGAAATCGGGTTCGGCAAGGGCGGCAACCCGTATGAGTTGCTTGCCTACGGGATTGAGCGAGCGGACGCCCAGCGCCTGTACGACGAGAACTTCGACGCGGTCATGCGCACGCTGACCAGCGGACGGGCCGGCGCCCCCGGCACCGACGTCGTCATCGAGATGCCGGTCAGGGTCCGGCAGGCCCCGCATCCACCGCTGTGGTATCCGAGCAGCAACCCCGAGAGCATCCCGCAGCTGGGCAAGAGAGGGATCAACACGATCCTCGGCTTCAGCTTCAGGTCCCCGACCGTCGAGGAGACCCGGCGCCGACGGGACGAGTACTTCAGCGGCGTGAGTGGCATTCCGCCGGGAATACCGACCGGAGGAGCCGGGGCGCCCACCCCCCGGTTCGGGATCATGCGCAATATCTACGTGGGAGACTCCGATCGCGCCGCCCGCGAGCGCGTGCTCGAGGCTATGGACGTGTTCTACCGCCAGTTCACCGCGGTGTGGCGCCGTCACGGCGATGACCGGTTCGGTGCGCCTCAGGACTTCGCCGGCGCGATCGATGAGGGCCTGGTGATCGCGGGATCGGCCGGCACCGTGCGCGCCCAGCTGACCGGGATGCTGCGCGCATCCGGCGCGAACCACTTCGCCGGCGCGTTCGCGTTCGGCTCGCTCAGCTATGCCGAAGCCCGCTCCTCGTTGGCCAGGTTCGGCGCGGACGTGGCTCCGGCCATCCGGGCCGCCGACTGACGCGCGCAGGCTGCCGCGGGCCCGGGCGCACCAGTGACCGGTGCTGGCAGGACTCGGCCTCCGGGACCTAAGTCCCGATGGCCTGCAGTGGTGCGGGCAGGTTGACCATCTGGACCGCACGTTGCCGCCGCGCAGTAGTCATTTTGCATAGCTAAATATTTAGCTATTGATCATCCTGATTAGCAGATTGAGAATGTGGCCGAATATTTGACTAGTCGCGGTGATCGGTTACGGCGCGCGGCCGTGCCGTCGTCGCCGGCACTCGCAGCCGGGAGGCAGCCATGACGACTAACTTTCCAGTCACGGCCGGGCATCAGCTCGGACGCCGATCCTGGGCCGAACCATGGAAGATCAAGAT
>JASIBJ010000063.1 GCA_030045215.1 Streptosporangiaceae bacterium
GGGCCGTCCGGCTGCGGCAAGTCAACGGCCCTGCGCTCGATCGCGGGCCTGGAGGAGGTCAGCGCGGGCACGATCAGCATCGGCAGCCGGGTGGTCAATGATCTGCCGCCCAAGGATCGCGACATCGCTATGGTGTTCCAGAACTACGCCCTGTACCCGCACATGACCGTCGAGCAGAACCTCGCGTTCGGCCTCCAGCAGCGCAAGACACCCAAGGACGAGATCAGGCGCCGGGTTGCCGCTGTCGCCAAGATGCTCGGACTCGACGACTACCTGAAGCGCAAGCCCGCGGCGCTGTCGGGCGGGCAGCGACAGCGCGTCGCCATGGGCCGCGCGATCGTCCGCGAACCGCAGGCCTTCCTGATGGACGAGCCCCTGTCCAACCTTGATGCCAAGCTCAGGGTATCGATGCGCGCATCGCTGTCGCAGCTGCACAGCCGACTCGGCGTCACGACCGTCTACGTCACCCACGACCAGGTCGAGGCGATGACGCTCGGGCAGCGAGTCTGCGTACTGCGCGACGGAAAGCTGCAGCAGGTGGACACGCCTCAGACGCTCTACAACTCGCCGGTGAACCTGTTCGTGGCTGGATTCATCGGCTCCCCGGCGATGAACTTCACGACCGCGACGCTCGCGCGCGAGGCCGGCCCGGCGGTCGTCTTCGCCGGGCACCGGCTGGCCGTGCCCGAGGCGACGCTGGCCGCCCGGCCGGGGTTGGCGGAGTACTTCGGCAAGGACGTCGTGCTCGGCATCCGGCCATCCGACTTCGAGGACGCCACCCTGGCCGACGCCGGCTGGCCCCGCATGCCGGTGAAGGTCAGCGTGACCGAGGAACTCGGCAGCGAGATCCACGTCATCTTCACCATCGACGCTCCGCCGGTCCAGCACGCCAGCATCTCCGAGGCGCGTGCGAGCGACGGCGACGAGGAGGCGATTCCGCTAGGGGATAACAAGACCCTGTGGACCGCGCGGGTCGCATCGCGCAGCGGGATCAAGCCCGGCTCAGCCGCCGACCTGGCCGTGGACACCTCGAACCTGCAGTTCTTCGATCCGGCGACCGGCTTGTCCATCGGGCACCCCGCCATCGGCTGACCGGCCTCAGGGACCGGCCGCGCGCCGCTCCCCTAGTCCTGCCTGGCCAGCTGCCTGCCGATGACCATCCGCTGTACCTGGTTGGTTCCCTCAACGATCTGCAGCACCTTGGCTTCGCGCATGAGCCGCTCGGCCGGGAAGTCCTCGACGTAGCCGTAGCCGCCCAGGACCTGCACGGCGTCCGTGGTCACCCGCATGGCGGTGTCGGTGGCCAGCAGCTTGGCCATCGCCGCCTGCTGCCCGAACGTGAGCCCGGCGTCTTTGCGGCGGGCCGCGGACAGGTACAGCGCTCGGGACGCGGCCACGCCCGTCGCCATGTCGGCCAGCATGAACTGCAGGCCCTGGAAGTCGATCACGGCCTGGCCGAACTGGCGGCGCTGCCTCGCGTAGTCCACCGCAACATCCAGCGCTGCCTGCGCAACCCCGGTGGCACAGGCGGCGATGCCGAGCCGGCCCGCGTCCAGAGCGGCCAGCGCCAGCCGGAAGCCGCGGTCCTGCTCCCCGACCAGGTTCGCGGCGGGCACCCTGGCCGACTCGAACACCATCTGCGCGGTGACCGAGGCACGCATCCCCATCTTGTGCTCGGGCGGGTTCGCCGACACGCCGGGCGTGCTCGCGGGGACGTGCAGGCAGCTGATCCCGCTGGCCCGGTCGGGTCCGTCGTGCTCGCCCGAAGTCCGGGCGAAGAGCGTGTAGAAGTCGGCCTGCCCGGCGTGCGAGATCCAGGCCTTCACGCCGTCCACGACGTACTCGTCGCCGTCGGCCACGGCCCTGGTGCGCAGGGCCGCCGCGTCCGAGCCGCTGCCGGGCTCGGACAGGCAGTAGGCACCAAGCAGGTCGCCGCCGAGCATGTCCGGCAGCCATCGCTCCTGCTGCTGCGCAGTGCCCGCGGTCGCCAGCGGGAAGCAAGTCAGCGTGTGCACGCTCACCCCGAGCCCAACCGCAAGCCAAGCCGTGGCGAGCTCCTCGACGACCTGCAGGTAGGTCTCATACGGCTGACTGGAGCCGCCCAGCTCCTCCGGGTAGGGCAGGCCGAGCAAGCCTGCCTTGCCGAGCAGCCGGAATGTCTCCCTGGGAAAGCGCGCATCCCGCTCGCCCTGATCGGCGCGCGGGCGGACCTCGTCGTGCGCAAGCTCGCGGGTCAGCGCGAACAGCGCGGCGGTGGTGTCGTCGCGGCTCTCCCGCTCGACCGCGGTGCTCATCCGGGAACGACGACTAGATCGCGGGTGACGTTGTTCAGCCGCTGGCAGCCCTCGTCGGTGCACACGACGATGTCCTCGATCCTGGCGCCGTCCCTGCCGGGGTAGATGCCGGGCTCGATGGAGAACGCGTGCCCCGGCCTGAGCTCCTCGGTGTTACCGGAGACGATGTAGGGGTCCTCGTGCGTCTCCAGGCCGATGCCGTGGCCGGTCCGGTGCACGAAGAACTCGCCATAACCGGCCGCGGTGATCGGTTCGCGGGCCGCGGCGTCGACCGTCTCCGCCATCACCCCCGGCCGGACCGCCAGGAACGCGGCTTCCTGAGCCGCCTGCAGCACCCGGTAGTAGGCGGCGAACTCGTCGGACGGGTTGCCGATCGCGTACGTCCGCGTGCAGTCCGAGCAATATCCGCTGGGCATGGTGCCGCCGATGTCCACCACGACCGCGTCCCCGGCTTGCAGCACGCGGTCGGACGCGGTGTGATGCGGGCTTGCGCCGTTCGGCCCCGAGCCGACGATGGTGAAGTCGACCCGCGCATGTCCCTCGGCCAGGATCGCCTCACCGATGACGGCGGCCACCTGTTTCTCGGTCCGGCCGGGCCGCAGCCAGCCGGGCACCTGGGCGTGCACCCGGTCGATGGCCTCCCCGGCCGCCCGCAGCGCGGCGACCTCAGCCGGGCTCTTGCGCGCCCGCAGCTCGCGCAGGACGGTGCTGGCCAGCAGCTGCTCGGTGCCAGGCATCGCAGCCCGGAAGCGCAGCACCATCAGCGCCCACATCCGGTCCGACAAGCCGACCCTCCCGACGGCCCCGAGCCTGGCCGCGACGAGCGCGAACGGGTCGTCCGTCTCATCCCAGCCAGCCAGCTCGATGCCGAGACCGCCGGCCGGTGAGGCATGCGCCCCGCGCAACTCCAGCCGTGGCAGCACGAGCACGGGATCGGAATCGGCCGGTACCACCAAGCACGTCAGCCGCTCCGACTCGTGCGCGTCATAGCCGGTCACGTACCGCAAGTCGGGACCGGGCGTCAGCAGCAGCGCGTCCAGCCCGGCCGCGGCGACCGCGGATTGAACCTCGCCGAGCCTGGCCGGCGGGTACAGATCTGTTCCGGCCGGATCATGCGCCATGGTGTCCTCCAGCGATCGAGCTCGCGAGCGTCATTGCCTGCTCGCGCATCATCTCATCCCGGCGAACTCGGGCCGCACC
>JASIBJ010000638.1 GCA_030045215.1 Streptosporangiaceae bacterium
CGCGATCGACTTCATCCAGGGCCGCGCGAAGGGCGACACCGACGAGTAGGCGCGCGGCGCAGGGCTCTCGTCGCCGCGCTCAGACGTGCAAACTGGCCCCGTTGACCAGCGCGGACTCCGGCAGCGCCAGGTAGAGGTAGGACCGGGCGATGTCGGCGGGCTTCGGCCAGGCATCGTGGTTGGCATTCGGTATCGCCGCCCGGTTGGCCGGGGTGTCGATGATGCTGGGAACGACGCAGTTGACGGTCACGCCGGTTCCCCGCACCTCGTCGGCGGCCATCGCGACCAGGTGCAGGACGCCCAGCTTGCTGACCGAGTAGGCGAAGCCCTGCCGCGAGGTCACGATCGCGGCCCGGCTTGCGGTGTGCACGATCCGGCCCTCTCCGGCCGGCTGCATGACCCGCAGGGCGTGCTTGGTGATCAGCGCCGCCGTGACCAGGTTCAGCTCAAGCTGACCGATCAGCTCACCTCGATCCAGCTCCGCCAGTGGCCGGCCGGGCGCGAACCCGCCGATCGTGTTTACCACCGCCCACGGCGTCGGCCAGGCGTCGATCAGCCGGCCGACCGCGTCGTCGTCCAGCACGTCGACCGCTTCGTAGCGGACACCCTGAAGCCTGCGGCTCTCCGGCGGCACGGCCTTGTCAGCCCCGGTCACCTGCGCGCCGGCCGCTGCGAACGCCTCCGCTACTCCGCTGCCGAGGGCACCGCCAGCGCCAAAGATAAGCACGGGCCTGCCCGAAATGCCATCCTGCATCCTGCACTCTCCACGTCGACGAGCACGGAACGGCGAGCATCGCGCAGCTGAGTTTCTGGTGGGAACGAGGCGTCACTCGGGCCAGGTGTGCACGGGCTCGTTGGTGTGCATGTGATCAATGTAGCGCTGAGTCATCAGCCGGAGGGCGTCCTGGCGGCCGGCCCCGTGCTCGGCCAGCCTCGCGGTCGTGGCGATCTGCCACCCGGCTCCGTTCCGCCCGGTCAGGCAGCGCTGCTCGATGATGCCGAGCAGCCGGTCCGCGTGCGCGGATCCCATGCCCCAGCGACACAGCCCTTCGCGAGCCAGGGGCAGCAGCCGGCGCAGCACCAGTTCCGGAACTGGCACCTCCCCCAGGCCGGGCCAGTACAACTGCGCGCCCAGGCCGTGCTGCGCCGCCACGTGCAGGTTCTCGGCCGCGGTCACGAACGACATCTGCGTCCAGACCGGGCGCTCCGACTCGGCCAGCGCGCGGACAAGCCCGTAGTAGAAAACGGCATTGGCGATGACATCGGCGACCGACGGGCCGGCCGGCAAGACCCGGTTCTCCACCCGGAGGTGGGGCTTTCCGTCGACCACGGCGTAGACGGGGCGGTTCCACCGGTAGATCGTCCCGTTGTGCAGGCTCATCTCCGCCAGAGCCGGGCAGGAGCCCCGGTCGAGGGCCGCGAGCGGATCCTCGTCCTCGCAGATCGGCAGCAGCGCCGGGAAGTATTGAATGTTCTCCTCGAACAGGTCGAACACCGACGTGATCCAGCGGTCGCCGAACCAGACGCGCGGCCGGACGCCCTGCCGCTTGAGCTCGTCCGGCCGGGTGTCGGTCGCCTGCTCGAACAGCGTGATGCGGGTCTCGTGCCATAGCTGCTTCCCGAACAGGTACGGGGAGTTCGCCGCCAGCGCGACCTGAACGCCGGCGATGGCCTGGGCGGCGTTCCAGTAGCTCGCGAACTGCTCGGGACTGACCTGCACGTGCAACTGGACGCTCGTGCAGGCCGCCTCCGGCGTGATGCTGTCGGCGTGGGTGAGCAACTGCTCAGGGCCATCGATCTCGATCCGCATGTCCTCGCCGCGCGCGGCGAAGATCTGCTCGTTCAGCACCCGGAACCGCTCGCTGGCCGACAACGTGCCCTCATGCACGTCGGACTTGCGCAGGGTCGGCAGGATCCCGATCATGACCAGCCGCGTGCCGAGGCTGCGGGCGGTCGCGTCGCCGGCGTTCAGGCTCCCGCGGATTTCCTGCTCCAGATCTGCGACCAGATCGCCGCCCAGCGCCCTGGGCGGCACGTTGATCTCCAGGTTGAACTGCCCCACCTCAACGGCCCAGGCCGGGTCGGCGATCGCCGCGAGCACGTCGGCGTTGCGCATGGACGGCGCGCCGGCCGCGTCCACCAGGTTCAGCTCGATTTCCTGGCCGACCAGGCGCTGCTCGTTCTCGAACAGGTGCTCGTGCAGCATCCGGGCGAAGACGTCTAGAGAGCGAGCCAGCTTGGCCCGGTAGATGCGCCTGTCCTCGCCAGTGATCTTGATGGCCTGAATTTCACGACCCATATGGCCCCGCTCTACCGGTTAGCAGACCATGTACCACCAGGCACCCTAGGTACACAGTCGCATGAGATTGCGGCGGGCGCCAGGATTGGCGTCGGCCCGGCTCAGGCCGCCTGCAGCCGGGTGCTCTCGTCCTGCACCCACATGCCGAGCAGGCCGCGGAAATGCGCGATGAACTGGTCGTGCTCGTGCCGCGGGTAGGCCGCCTGGACCGTCCGGACCAGCAGCCCGTCAAAGTCGGGCCCGGCCACCCAGTCCAGCATGATCTCGTCAAGGCCCGGCAGGCTCGCGGCGCAGAATTCCTGGTAACGCTCGGTCTCGAAGTAGCGGTCGGCGAGGTCGCGATAGGCGGCAAGCTTTTGCCGGTAGGACGCGGCGGGATCGTCGGCGATCTCGAAGTACTGGCTGGTGGCCAGGTCAAGGCGCGGCCGCCGGCCTGTCACCAGGGCGAACGCGCACCATCTGATCAGCGCCTTGATCGCCCAGGGAAAGTAGTAATGCAGGCTGGTCAGGGCCACGTCCGGGCAGGCGTTGGCGTAGTCGATCGGGTAGACCTCGTCGTCCTTCACCAGCGTCTCGCAGGAGTTGAACTCCCACCGGAAGAAGGCATTGACCAGCCGCCCGATCGTGACCACTTCTGAGCCCGCCTGCGGGTCAAGGAAACTGTGGTCGACCGCGTAACGGTCATGCATGGGCTTGTCCGGCTGGAACCGCATGACCATCGTCTCGGCGCCGATCGTCAGCGAGCGGGCGAACACGTCGAAGTCGATCGCCTTCTGCAGGTGCATGAGCATCTCGCCGCTCTGGTCGTACGCGGTGTGCAATTCGGCCGGGCTGGCGATTCTGGACACGCCGCGCCAGGCCCCGCCGTCATACGGCTTCATGAACAGCGGATAGCCGATCTGGCTGGCGATCGCGTCAAGATCGAACGGCTTGTTGTAGCGCGCGGCCGTGTAGGCGTAACGGGCGTTGTCCACCGGGTTCTTGTACGGGACGAGCACGGTGTCCGGCACCTTGAGGCCAAGGCGCATCATCGCGCAGTACGCTGCGTGCTTTTCCATCGACTGGAAGGTGAACGGGCTGTTCACCAGGTACACGCCGTCCATCAGCGCAACCTTCTTCAGCCACTCCCGCGGGTGGTAGTACCAGTACGCGAGCCGGTCGATGACCAGGTCGTAGCGCGGCCGGTCGCGGAGCCCGAATGGCTCGATCGTGATCCGCTCGCAGCTGATCTCGTGCCGGGC
>JASIBJ010000639.1 GCA_030045215.1 Streptosporangiaceae bacterium
GAGTCGGTCGCGAACCTGGCCGCCGTGATCCTCGGCGCTGAGGCTGTGGGCATCGCCTACTGGGCCGTGGACACGGCGGCCGAGTACGCCAAGATCCGGCACCAGTTCGGGCGCCCGATCGGCCAGTTCCAGGCGGTCAAGCACCGGTGCGCGCGCATGCTCGTCGCTGCGGAGCAGGCCGCGGCCGCGGTCTGGGATGCGGCCAGGGCCATCGACGCAGGCGACGATGACCTCGACGTCGCCGCTGCCGCTGCCGCCGTACTGGCCGCCGACGCCGCCGTGTCCTGTGCCCACGAGTGCATCCAGGTCCTCGGCGGCATCGGCTACACCTGGGAGCACGAAGCGCACCTGTACTACCGCCGGGCGATGACGCTGCGCGCGCTGCTTGCCTCGGCGATCCCGTGGGAAACGGGCTGGAAGGAGCGACTGGCCGGCCTGGCGATCGACGGCTTCAGCAGGCGGGTCCGGCTCGAGTTGCCCGGCGGTAACGACGATCTCCGCGCCGCGATCAGGGCCGAGCTGGCAGAGATCGCAGGGCTTCAAGGTCGAGAGCGAAATGTCGCGCTCGCGGCCGGCGGCTGGGTCCTGCCGCACATGCCCAGGCCGTGGGGCCGCGCGGCGGACGCGCTCGAACAACTGCTGATCGACGAGGAACTTCGGGCAGCCGGAATTCACGTCCCCGGCCTGGCGATCGGCGCCTGGGTCGTGCCCGCGTTGATCGAGTACGGCACGCCCGAGCAGCAGCAGCGCTTCCTGCCGCCCACATTGCGGCTGGACTACCTGTGGTGCCAACTGTTCAGCGAGCCGGGTGCCGGGTCCGACCTGGCCGGGCTGACAACACGGGCCGAGCAGGTCGAAGGCGGCTGGAAGATCACCGGCCAGAAGATCTGGACATCACTAGCGCAGTACGCAGCCTGGGCCATCTGCATCGCCCGCACCGACCCGACTCAGCCCCGGCACGACGGCATCAGCTACTTCCTGCTGGACATGCACTCTCCCGGCGTCGAGGTCAGGCCGCTGCGCGACATCACCGGCGACACCAACTTCAACCAGGTATTCCTCGATGGCGTCTTCGTTCCCGACGACTGCGTGGTCGGGGAGATCAACAAGGGCTGGCGGATCGCCAGGACCACGCTGGCCAACGAGCGCGTCTCGCTCGCCGGCAGCTGGACGTTCGGCAACGGCGTGGCCGAGTTGCTGCAGGTCGCGAACGCCGAGCACGAACGCGGATCAAGGATCGGCGAGCTCGTGGCCCAAGACCAGGCGATCAGCCTGCTCGCGGTCCGGGCAACGATGAAGCAGCTCTCCGGTACCGAGCCCGGTGCCACCGGCAGCGTGCGCAAGCTGCTGAGCATGCGGCACGCCCAGGAGATCGCCGAGCTGTGCTGGGAGATGTCCGGTCAGGCAGGAGCGCTCGGGGGCGCGCGCGGAAGCGCCCTCGACTCAGACGGGCAGCCCAACGGTGCGCACTGGGCCCGCCAGGTACTCATGACCGAAGCGTTCACGATCGGCGGTGGCACCACCGACATCCAGCTGAACATCATCGCCGAGCGGATCCTTGGCCTGCCGCGCGATCCGGATCCGCCGGCTGCCGGCCGCTAGGCCGGCAACGAGGCAGTGGGCCGGGGTCGGTCAAGGTCGCGGCCATCAGTGCGCGGACGGCCTCCCCGAAGACTCGTCCAGTTACGCACACCTGCGCGCCGGACGCCTGGCACCTACTCGGCGACCTCAGCAGACCAGCTTCATAAGGGGAACGAGGCGCCTCCGCCCTACTGTGGTCCTCCCGCGGAACCTGGGTCCTCGCCTTCGCTTGGCGCGGTGAAGAACGGGCCCTGGTGGATGGTCGTCGGCCCCTGGTATGCGTCAGGGTCGCCGCCCTGATCCGCGGTTGGCGGCTCGGAGCTCTGGAAGGGATCCTGGCCGCCCTCGTAAGAAGCCTGACCACCTTGAGGCTGCCCGCCCTCGTAAGGAGCCTGACCGCCCTGAGGCTGGCCGCCCTGGAAGGGCGGCGAGCCGCCGCCGGCGAGCGTGCTCGCCGGGTCGCGGGTCAGGTTCAGCCCGTTGGCCTGCTCGTGCGCGGAGATGTCGTTGATGAGCTGATCGATCTTGGCCTGGGTGTCGGGCGTCCCGCGGCCGGTGCGCTCCGCAAGCACGAGGGCGCCAAGCTGCCGCAGCATCGCGTCGCCCCGGCGCCCGGCTTGCGCCTGGTCCAGCTTGGCCTTGCCCTCCTGGGTTGCGTCCATAGCCTGCTGCGCGAGCTGCGACGCCTGCGCCTTGACCCTGTCCATAAGTCCCATACCCGCCTCCAAGGGCTTAAGCCGCTCTGAGCCCGCGAGCGGCGTCAGAGCGCGGCGTTTGCCAAACACGCTGCGCCAGCACGGCTCCGCAGCCGCTGCGCCGCAAGCTTTGCCGCAAGCATAGGACCCGCATTGTCGCCCGCGTAGTCGGAAATGACCACGGCCGGTGAACGCTGTCGCAACTGTCCGTGCCATAGCACCGGGGTGATGCTGGGGGCTAGGCGCGCACCGCGGCGAGCGCGGCCGAGGCGCCGCGTGCCACCGCGGCGGTATCGGCGATGACGGTCACCAGCCGGCAGCCGTTGTCCTTGTACAACCGGGCCGTCTCCCCATCGGTGGCGTGCACGCCAGCCGGCTTCCCGGCCGCGGCGCACGCCGTCCAGACGCGCTCCAGAGCCGCGCGAAATACCGGATCATGCGGATCGAGCGGGCAGCCGAGCGCGTACGAAAGGTCCCTGGGACCCACGTAGATCCCGTCGACGCCGGGCAACCGCAGCGTGGCAGGCAGTTCGGTCATCGCGTGGCTGGACTCGACCATCACGATGCACAGCGGCCGCGGCGACTGCGGAATGACACCGCCGGCTGAGCGGTAACCCTCAGGCGGGTAACAGCATGCGCCAGCCACCTCGCGGGCCTGCTCGGCCGACTCCACGTTGGG
>JASIBJ010000640.1 GCA_030045215.1 Streptosporangiaceae bacterium
CACCCAGCCCGCCAAGAGGAGGAACGCCGCTGCTGCCGCCGCCGACGCCGCGGTCCGGTCGGCTGCCGCGGCGAGACCGGCAGCTGCGGCGGCTGCGACGACGCCGAGGATTCCTGGAACGGGCATGCGGCGGTCTGCGAAGCGGTGCACGTTCCCCATGACAGCGGTGAGCGTGGCGTCGTCAACCCTGGCGAGCGCCGGTCGCTGGACGAGCGCGCAGAAAACGTCGGTGCCGTAGACCACGCCGGTGCCCACGATCGCGGCGAGCGCGGCGAGTTGGTACAGGAGCATCATGCCTGGGCCTCGAGGCCACCGCCCAGCGGCGGCAACGCGCCCATCTGCTGAAACACCTGCAGGGTGTTCAGCTCGTCCCAGTGCTCGGCGAACATGCCATCCTCGATGCGCCAGATGTCGATGGACCGCATTTCGACTGCGCTGCCACTGGCGGGGATGCCCATGAAGTCTCCCGTATGCGTACCGCGATAGACGAACCGTCCCACCACCCGGTCGCCGGCGATCACCAGGTCTTCCATGCTGGGGCTGACGTCGGGCAGCGCCACGAAGAACGCGTGCCAGAACTGACGGTCCGCTTCGCGGCCGTCAGCGACGAACGCGTTGTGGTTGATGTAGTTCTCAGCCACGAACTGGTCGACCAGGTCTGGGTCGCGGGTCTCGAGCATCTTGAGGTAGGTCTCGACTAGCTCTTGTCCGTGCGTGTCCATGTCGTTTTTCTCCTCGGGTTAGCACTGCTAGCGTTAGCGACGCTACAACAACGAGCTGCGCTAGTCAATAGCAGCGCTCGCACTGGTAGCCGTGCTACCGTTGAGCTGTGACTATCCAAGATCGTCGGTTGCGCGAGCGCACCGCCCGGCGCCGGCTCATCATGGCGACGGCACGAACGCTGGCCGAACATGAAGGATGGGACGCGGTCACTACGCGCCGTCTGTCCACGGAGATCGAATACAGCCAGCCGGTGCTGTACAAGCACTTCGCATCGATGGAGGAGATCGTCGAGGCTGTTGCGCTGGAGGGCTTCGGCGAACTCGCTGAGACGCTGCGCGCGGCTCGCCGCAGTGCGGAGACCGCCGGGGACGCGCTGACCCTGACCGCCCGCGCGTTCAGCAAGTTCGCCACCGACAACCCAGCGCTTTACGACGCGATGTTCTCCCGGGCCACGCGACTGCGCTTCGGCTCTGACAACACTCCAGCGCCGCTACATGCGGCATTTAGCGAGCTGCGGGCGGCAGTCGCCCCCGTGGCCCACGAGCGAGACACCGAAACGTTGACCGAAGTGTTCTGGGCCGGGCTGCACGGCCTGGCCACCCTCAGCCGCAGCGACCGGCTACGCCCGGGCCATGACGACGAGCGCATCGAACTCCTTGTCGGCCAGTTCGGCGTTACCGGCTGACTCTCCAAGCGGCTCGCAGCCGTTGATCTGTGGCCATCACCTCGGCGGCGCGCTCAAGGGGAAGGTGGACGGGTGGTTCTTTCGAGCTCTTTGATCAGGTAGTCGGACATGCTCTTGGCCTGCGTGTCGCCGCACAGGGAATCCGGTCGTCCCTGGCGGCCGTTTCTTTTCGCCGAGCGCTTTGGCCGCGAAGTTATTCAGTTGTGACCATCCCGGCGCTAACCAAACGCGCCCTCAAGCGTGTCTAAGGGGTGTAGGGCCCGGTGGTCCAGCAGGGGCGATCGCCAGGCCCGTGTCTGACGGGAGGCACCATGTCGAGTATCAGCGGGAACTGGGCGGAGCTGGCCAGCCAGAACGAGCGCCTCCTGCGAGCGGCCGACACGCAGCTCGGGCAGGCTGACTACACCCCAGAGACTGCTGAACCGGCACGGTGGACCGAGCTGGCCAGCCAGCGCGAGCGGCTCATAGCGCACTCGGATCCGCTGTACCGGCTGGTCAGCTCGCCACAGCTCCCGTCAGGCTTCCGGCTCGCCGCGTCCGCAGCTCCCGCGGCGTAGCGAGCCGGCTGCGGGGGCAGCACGCGCTGTGCCAGGGGTCCTAGGCTCCGGCGATTGCGACCATTTCCCTGACATGCTTCACGGCCTGGTCGACGGGGACGCGCTCCTTTTCGCCCGTTGACCGGCGTACCACCTCGACGAGGCCGTCGGCTAGGTCGCGGCTGCCCACGGCAACCCGCACCGGGATCCCGGTCAGCTCAGCGTCCTTGAACTTAACGCCCGGCCGCTCGTCGCGGTCGTCGATTATCACCTCGGTCCCGGCTGCGCGCAGCTTCGCGTATATCGACTCAGCGGTGGTCACGACCGCGTTGTCCCTGGGCGACAGCGGGATCACGGTCACCTCGGCCGGGGCCACCTGGACCGGCCAGGCCAGGCCCGCGTCGTCGTGGTACAGCTCGGCGATGACCGCCATGGCCCGCTCCACACCGATGCCGTAACTGCCCATGATGGGCACGATCAGTGAACCGTCCGGGCCGAGGACGGTGACGCCGAAGGCCGTGGTGAACTTGCGGCCGAGCTTGAAGATGTGACCGACTTCGATGGCCCGGATGAGCTGCAGCGGCTCGCCGCAACGCGGGCACGGCTCGCCGGCGGTCACCTCGCGCAGGTCGGCCCACGTGCCGACCTGGATGTCGCGTTCGACGTCCACGCCGGTCAGGTGGACGTCGTCGGTGTTCGCGCCGGTCGCCATGTCCCGGCGTCCGCGCAGCGCAACGTCCGCGATAACCGGCAGGCCAGTCACGCCGACGGCGCCGAGGCTGCCGGGCAGCGCGCCAAGGGAGGCCCGGATCTCGTCCGGATGGGCCGGGCGGATGTCGGTCACGCCGGTGGCGTCGATGAGCTTCTGATCCTGCAACTGGTGGTCGCCACGCAGCAGCACCAGTGTCAACTGGCCGTTCATGACCTCGACGAGCGTCTTGATCTGACGGTCAGCCGCGAGGCCGTACCCGGTCGCAAGATCCTCGATGGTGCGCACGCCGGGCGTGTCCAGCCGGGCTGGCGCCGAAGGGCCAGGTACATCCTCGGCAGCCGGGAGCGCGGACGTCGCCCGCTCAAGGTTGGCGGCGTAGTCGCAGCCTGGGCACGTGGCAACAAGGTCCTCGCCGGTCTCTGACGGGCACATGAACTCCAGCGAGTCCTTGCCGCCCATGGTCCCGTTGGATGCCTCGACCGCGATGGCCGGGATGCCGAGCCGGGCGAAGATCCGCTCGTAGGCGCCGCGGTGGGCGTCGAACGACTTATCCAGCCCCGCCTCGTCAAGGTCGAAACTGTAGGAGTCCTTCATGGTGAACTCGCGCACCCGCA
Organism: Streptosporangiaceae bacterium; assembly: GCA_030045215.1. The sequence continues at coordinate 3,271 of JASIBJ010000640.1, forward strand.
GCAGCCCGTTCTTCGGCCGGGCCTCGTCCCTGAACTTGGTCTGGAAGTGGTACCAGAACTGCGGGAGCTGACGGTAAGAAGACAGCTCCTCGGCGACGGTGGTGAAGATCTCCTCGTGCGTGATGCCGAGGACCATGTCGGCGCCCTTGCGGTCCTTCAGCCGGAACATCACGTCGATCTGTCCTAGCCGGCCGCTGCGCTCCCAGATCTCGGCCGGGTGCATGCACGGCAGCAGGAACTCCTGCGCGCCGATCGCGTCCATCTCCTCGCGGATCACGCCGATGACCTTCGCGCGCACCTTCATGCCGAGCGGCAGCATCGAGTAGTGGCCGGCCATGAGCTGCCGGATGAACCCGGCCCGCACCAGCAGGCGGTGGCTGGCGGCCTCGGCCTCGGCCGGATCCTCTCGCAGGGTCGGGATGTGCAGCTGTGACCAGCGCATGAGCGAGCCTCTTCTTGCCGGACGCGGGGACTGTTGCGGACACGTAAGTCTAGAGGGCCGGCGCGGCGTCGTGGTCGTGCCCCGGCGCCACCGGACGAGCAACGCGCGGCCGTATGCCCATACCATGCTCATGCCTGCTTTACCGCGATCTATTCGTCATGCCTGGCGCGGTCGCCCCGCGCTTTCCGCCGGGGACCTGGCCGTTACCGCTTGCCGCTCGTTGAGGCGTCCGCACGTGCGGCGATGCGACCAAGGGGGCCGGGCGCTCACCGCGCCAAACTCTCGGCCGGGCCAACTCCGCGTGTGGCGCGGTGTCGGTTTCGCCCGTATACATACCTTTCATTTAGGTACCGAGTTTGGCCGAATGCTGGCCGGGCACGCTCCTTGCATGCCGACGAATAGGTCAGCTCGCCGGGTCTTGTCGCTGGCGATGGGCATCGCGGCGATCTTCGACCTGACCGGCACGATCCTGTACAGAACCATGCGTCCAGTCCTTCCGCCAAGCCCGCCGCGCGCCGATGAAGACCCCTTCAGCGCGGCGATGAGCACGATCATGGCCGCGAAGCCAGAGGCGGCCAGAAGTGCGCAAGAAGAAAGCGGTGAGGCGTTACTCGCATGACTGATACCGACCGAGTCCCAGTCCCCGGCCCCGCAGACCCCTCCCACGGGACTGACGCGGCAATCCGGCAACCTCCCTCAGCCGCGAGGACGGCTGAGTCGGCTGGCGCGGGCGAGATCGCCGATGCGGTCATCGACCGGATCGGCGGAAAGGCGCCCGAGCGCCGGCAGCACTCAGAAATCCCATCGGTCGACCAGGCCATCGCCCTGCGCGAGCAGGCACCAGAGTTGTACGACCTCTGGCTGAAGGTCGCGCAGGAGAAGGCCAACACAGCCAACTACGTCGACCGGGCCCCGTACGAGATACCCGAGCGGCTCGCGCAGAGCGGGCGGCCACGGGCTCTCGGGGCGCTGGTCATCGTCCTGTCCTTCTGCGGTTACCTGGCCTGGCTCGGCGGCCCGGGGCCGTACATCGGCGGGCTCATCGCCGTCCTCGACCTCATCGTCATGTTCGGCATGTTCTTCGGCCTGCGACCCGACCGGCTGCCAGACGCGCAGCCGCCGAACCCGCGTAACCGGGGTAAGCGCCGACTCTGATCGCGGCGGCGGCGCGGCGGCACCGACTCTGATCGCCGGCGCCGCCCGCCGCCGCACCAGCCGTTAACCTGGGGCGGGAGGTAGCCCGCCGATGCTCGAAGGCAACTTGCTCGTCGACGCCCACGTTCACGTGGCCAGGCTCCCGACGCTGTCAGACGACTGGCAGGCCTGGCGAACCGCCTTCGGCGAAGCCAACTCGATCGAGCAGCTTTACGATGACGATGGCGTGCCACTGCCCGCGGCCATCGACGAGTACTTCGCTGCCGAGGGCGCCGATCACGTCCTGCTGTTCACCGAGTACAGCCCCAAGACGACCGGCATTCAGCCCATTGCGGACGTGCTGCCGCTGGCCGAGCACAACCCGGACCGGTTCCGCCTCGTCGCCAACGTCAACCCGCACCTGCATTACCCCGTCGCGGCCGAACTGGCACGCCAGGTGAACCTCGGTGCCGTCGCCTGCAAGATCCATCCCGTGCACGGCGGATTCGAGCCCGCCGAGCGGATGCTGTACCCCGCCTACTCCTGGGCAGAGGAACGAGGTCTTCCGGTCATTGTGCACTGCGGGACGTCGACGTTCGCCGGGTCGGTCAACGCCTACGGCGATCCTGTCCTGCTTGACCCTGTCTTCCGTGACTTCCCTGATCTCACGGTCGTGCTGGCGCACGGCGGCCGCGGCTGGTGGTATGACCAGGCATCCTTCCTGGCCCTGATGCGCCCGACGGTCTGGCTTGAAGTGTCAGGCCTCCCCCCGCAGCGGCTCCCGGACTACTACGGCGCTGCGCTCCCCCGGCTGGCGGCTAAGATGATCTTCGGGACGGACTGGCCCTGAGTGCCGGGAGTGCAGCGGAACGCGCGTGCCCTGCAGAAGGTCCTGCTGGAGGCGGGCTGTGCCGGGGGCGACGTCGCGGCGGCCCTGGGTGGCAATGCGGCCCGGGTCTTCGGCCTGGTCACTAGCTCGTAGCGGGCTGCGGCCGCCGATGGTGGCCGGTCGTGATGCCGACCGCGCGGTTCCACCAAGCAAGCGATTGGTTACCTCTGGCCCCAACGTGCTCTCAGCTCTAGTGTTACGACAAAGCACGACTCTGACTCACGGGAGAGTGGATGAAGACCAAGGCAGCGATCATGCGCGGAACCGGGCAGGACTGGGAGGTCACCGAGCTCGAACTCGATCCGCCGAAGGTCGGTGAGGTCCTCGTCCAGTTCGCCGCCTCAGGCCTGTGCCACTCCGACGAGCATGTCCGCACCGGCGACCTGACTCCTCGCTTCCCGATCGTGGGGGGCCATGAGGGCGCCGGTATCGTCCAGGAGGTTGGCACCGGCGTCACCAGGCTGAAGGCCGGCGATCACATCGTCTGCTCGTTCCTCCCTGTCTGCGGCCACTGCCGGTGGTGCTCAACCGGCAAGTCGAACCTCTGTGACCTCGGCGCGACCATCCTGGACGGCTGCCTGACCGACGGCACCTACCGGTTCCACACCGCCGACGGCGAGGACGTCGGCGGGATGTGCATGCTCGGCACGTTCTCGCAGTACGCCACCGTGTCCGAGCTGTCCTGCGTCAAGATCGACGATGACGTCCCGCTGGACAAGGTGGCGCTCATCGGCTGCGGCGTGCCGACCGGGTGGGGGTCGGCCGTCCATGCCGCCGCGGTCGAGCCCGGCGACACCATCGTGATCTACGGCATCGGCGGGATCGGCATCAACTCGGTGCAGGGCGCGGCCCTGGCCGGCGCGCGCAACGTGGTCGCGGTGGATCCGGTGGCCTTCAAGCGCGAAAGCGCCGAGCAACTCGGCGCCACCCACAGCTGCGCGACCGCCGGCGAAGCGGCGCTGCTGGTGCACGAACTTACCCGCGGCGTCATGGCCGACAAGGCGATCATTACGACCGGCACGGTGGGTACAGAGGTGGTGACCGACGCGTTCAACACCATCCGCAAGGGAGGAACCGTCGTGGTCACCGGGCTCAGCGACCTGGTATCCAACAACATCCAGATCAATAGCTCGATGCTGACGCTGATGGAGAAGCGGATCCAAGGCAGCCTGTTCGGGTCGGGCGACCCGTTCCACGACATCCCGCGGATGGTGGAGCTCTACCGCTCCGGCGACCTGAAACTGGACGAGCTGGTCACGACGACCTACGACCTCGAGCAGGTCAACCAGGGCTACCAGGACATGCTGGACGGCAAGAACATCCGGGGCCTCATCGTGTATGACACAGCCTGACACTCCTGCGACTCCGCAGGTCATCGGCCTGCGGCGAGAGCGCGAGGTACTGACGGTCGCGCTGGGCGCCGGGCGGCACGTCGTCCTGGAGGGGCCGCCGGGCACTGGCAAGTCCACCCTGCTCCGGCACATCGCCAGGGACCTCGGCACCCAGGTCGTGTTCGTCGAGGGGAACGCCGAGCTCACCCCGGCCCGGCTGATAGGCCAGTATGACCCGGCGCAGGTGCTGGCCGAAGGCTACGTGGCCGCCAGCTTCACTGACGGCCCGCTGCTGCAGGCGATGCGGGCCGGGGCACTGCTGTACCTGGAGGAGTTCAACCGGGTACCCGAGGAGACTCTCAACGTCCTGATCACAGTGCTGACCGAGGGCGAGATCGCGGTGCCGCGGCTCGGCATGGTCACGGCGGATGCCGGCTTCCGGCTGATCGCGGCGATGAACCCCTTCGACGCGATCGGCACGGCGAGGGTCAGCCACGCCATCGCTGACCGGATCTGCCGGGTGGTCCTCGGGTACCAGGACGCGGCCGGGGAGCGCCGGATCACGTCGGCACAGACCGGCCGGGACGGGCCGGAGGTCGACCTGGCGGTCACGCTGGTCAGGGCCACCCGCGCGCATCCCGACGTCCGCATGGGCTCCTCGGTCCGCGGCGCGATCGACCTGGTGCTCTTGCTGGCCGGGCTCATGGCGCTTCGGCAGGAGGCCAGGCTGGCCAGGGAGACCGCCCGCGACGCCGTCCAGGCCGCGCTGTCGGGCCGGATCAGGATTGCCGACGGCTGCGACCGGTCGCCGGAGTCCGTGCTGGACGAGCTGCTCGCCGGTATCTGGCCTCCTGACCAGGAAGGTCCCAGCCTCGACCCCGAGCCCGACAGCGCCGGAGGCGGCCAGGACGGCCGGGGAAAAGCTGACGGCCCGCAGCCTGACGCGGGCCGCGCGGCATCCCGGTCGAGCCTGAGACGCGACCGGCAGGCCGGCGGCGCCCGCCGCACCAGAAGCCGCGCCGAGCTAGCCAGCCAGCATGCTGCCTTCCCCGATGTCTCGCCCGAGACCGGGGCGATCGACGAGCAGGCTCTCGCGCGCCTGCTGGCGACCGACCCCGACGCGGCCGCCCGGCTGCTGGCCGATCTCACCCAGGCCACCGATGCCCGGCTGCGCGCCGCCGCCCGTCGACTGGCAGCACGCGTCTTCGTTCAGCTGGCTGCTGTCGGCCAGCACAGATCCCGCGGGGTGCGGCGGATCGGGCCCGGCCGGCCCGGCGACGGTGACCTCGACCTGGAACGGACGATCAGCGGCATGTCCGGCACCTGGCCGCCCGGTTCCGACGAGATCGCCACCAGGGCCTGGCGGGCCCGGCAGCGGTCCGTCTGCCTGCTGGTCGACTCAAGCGGCTCCATGTACGGGCTGGCCCTGGCCGTGGCGGCAATCGCCGCGGCCGGCGTCATCCTGGCCGCAGACAGCCGGCTGGATCCCGGCGTGCTCGCGTTCAGCGGCACGGTCACCGTGCTCCAGCCGCGCGGAGTTCGCCGACCGCCGGCCGACGTCATTGGCGAACTGCTCGCCCTGCGGGGCCACGGCCTCACTGACCTGGCTGCCGCGCTGCGAGCGGCGGCCACCGACCTCGCGGGCTCGCCCGGCTTCCGTGAGGTCATCCTGCTGTCCGACTGCCTGGCCACCGCAGGCGGCGAACCGGCGGCCGCCCTGGCCGGGATCGACCGCCTGCATGTCCTCAGCCCGGTGCCCACGCCCGAGGCGGCGGCGGCCGGATCGGCGCTGGCCCGGGCCGGCCGCGGGCGCTGGCGCGAGGTCAGCACGCTGGCCGAACTCGGCCCGGCCCTCACCGGGATGCTGTCGGGAGCGGGCTAGGGCTGGCCAGGAGCGACGGCTACGTCCTGATACTCGCTCCGCGAGTCACCGGGGCGAGTTGCGCCGCCGAGGCGTGCGAGTGGTTCTGGGCGCAGCCAGCCGCGAGCACGCACAGGATGCCAATCGCCGCCGCGGCCGACCCCTTCGCCACCACCCGTCGATGCCGCTGGCTGACCAGGAACCAGACCACCCCGACCACGGTCATGACCAGCGCGACGAAGAAGTTCAGGCGCAGGCCAAGGAAGTGAGCCGACGAGTCGATCCGGATCGTCTCCTCGAAGATGCGGTACCCCGAGTAGCCGGCGACGTACAGGGCGAACAGGCCCGGCGGCCTGATGTTGCGGTGATGGCCGAGCCAGACCAGGAGCGCGGCCAGCGCCAGGTCGAAGATCAGCTCGTACAGGAACGACGGCTGGAACGTGCTGAACCGGACGTCGGCTGGCGGGATCCCGCCCTCTATCCTGGCCGCCCTGGAAACCTCAAGCGCCCACGGGAGCGTACTCGGCTTGCCGAAAAGCTGCTGGTCGAAGTAGTTGCCGATGCGCCCGATCGCCTGCGCCACGAGCAGCGCCGGAGCTACCGCATCCATGAACAGCGTCACGCTCGCCCCGGCCCGCCGGACGCGCCACGCCCCGACCAGCGCCCCGGCAGCGATCCCGCCCCATACGCCGAGTCCGCCGTTCCAGATCGCGAGCGGTCCCCACCACTCGTGCTTGGGTGTGATGTCGAACGGCGTGGTGATATCGAAGTAGATCCGGGCGCCGATGATCCCGGCCGGAACGACCCACAGCGCGATGGTCTGGACCAGGTCGGGGTCGCCGCCCACGGCGGCCCAGCGGCGCCGGGTTATGTAGATGGCCAGCGCTATCCCGATTACGTACATAAGCCCGTAGAAATGCAGGAACAGCGGTCCGATATGGAATCCGCTGACCGGCGGGCTCGGTATGAACGCCAGCGTGCGCGTCGCCATGTCAGGAGGCTACATCCGGCGCTGCCGCCTGCCCTGCGCCCCGTACTCCCAGTGCAGGCGGCAGCCGCCGAGTCGTTACCGGGGCGTCACCGCCGCCAGCGCAAACGCCAGCAGCGAGTTTGCGGTGTAGTCGTCGGCCGGCTCGACCGTCGGCCAGCTCACGACGTTGTCCTCGTATCCGGCGGTCTTGGTGTTGAACGGCTTGAAGTTGCCGGAACTGCACGCCTTCATGCCCGACACGGTGCCGAGCCCGATGAAGTTGCTCAGGCTGCTCGGGCCGTCCGTGGTCGCACCGAGCTGGATGTTGCCCTTGCCGTTCAGCGAGCCCGCCAGGTTCGCGATCTCGCTCTGCATGCAGTGCGGGAACGTGGTACCGGCGCCGACCACGAACGAGCTGCCCCAGCCGTTCGCACCGAGGTTGAAGTTGAGCTGCTGCTGGGCGAACGCGGCGAACTGGCTCGACCCGCCATAGTGCTGGTACAGCGCGTTGGTGATGAAGATCCCGAACGCGTGCGGAGTGGCGTCGCTCGGCCCGAGATCGGTGGCCAGCTCGAACGGGTCACCCTTGGCCCAGTTCTCGCCAAGCTGTAGCTGCGCCGCCATGTCGTTCAGCAGTGCCTGCGGGGCGATGACCGGCTTGCTGTGCCAGCCGTAGTGCGCTTCGCGCATCGCCTGCAGCAACTCGGCCTCGCCCAGCGCGCCGTTGTCGTACAGGTTCAGCGTGTCGCCGCCGACCGGGTGGCCCTGCTTGATGTACTCGCGGGCCCAGTACGCAGCGGTCTGCAGATCCGCCTGCACCTGGGAGCCGGGCAGCCGCAGCGCCTCGTCGGCGAGCGCCATCTCGGCCGCACCCCAGAGCATGTCGCTCTTCCACTCGGTCCCTGGGTAGTAGTCCCAGGGGAACGTGGTCACGATCTGGCCGACGTGGGTGGTCTTGGCCATCGCGTAAATGCCGCGAGCGAGCGACAGCAGGTGCGTGGCCTGCGCCGGGTCGCTGTGCGCGTCTAGCTGGGCCGCCAGCGCGAAGTCGGCAGCGAAGCGGCCAGCGAACTCGGGACTGAACTTCTTGCCTGGCGCCGCCGCCTCGAACACGGGCCTGTACTTCACGTAGTACGCCGTCGGGCCAGGGTTTCCGCCCTTCTTCACGTCCATCCGGTCCTCGGCCTGGGGGAGGAACCAGAAGTTGTAGTCACCCTGGATGGTGTTGCTGGCGTTCCCGTTGCCGATGCCGACCTGGATGTACAGGACCTTCTTGACCGGGTTCCACAGCCTCTCCAGCCACTGCAGGCCGTACTGCGCTTCGGGTTCCAGGGTCGAGTACTCGCCAGGGAAGTCGCGCGCCGCCATCAGCAGCAGGCCGTCGGCATAGCTGGCGGTGTACGCGAACTTCTCGTAACCGCCGCCGGCGTCGAACCACCCGCCAGCCACGTTCACCGGGCCGCCGATCTTGTGAAGCGTGCCGAGCAGGTTGTCATTGTCGTCGTACTTCGGGTCCGCGTACACGTAGGCGTGCTCGTCAGTGAGGTTCGCGGGCTCCCGGTTCAGGACCGAATGCACCACGTCGGGACCGTCGCGCTCGGATGTGAAGTAGCGCACCGCGTTCACGACCAGCTGGTGGTACAAGGCCGCCGGGCTTGCGATCCGGAACGCCGGCGACTGCGCGGTCAGGCCGTCCGCGCTCGCGGTGATCCGGTAGGTCCCCGGCCAGCGCAGCTCGCTGAAGTTCAGCTCGTACACGGCCCGGTACGTGGAGTTCCAGCTGCCCGCATAGTCACTGGACCGCCCGTACCATTCGACCCCGGGGCCACCGGAAACCCTGAACTGAACGCTCGCGACCTTGGCCGGCAGCATCACGAACGCGATCTTGCTGGCGTTCTCGGCGTACCCGACCTGGTTGACCCGGACCTCGGCGGGCACCGCCTTGGCTACCGCCGACCCTGCCCCGGCCACGATGGGCAACGTGCCCGCTACCACCCCCGCAGCTACAAGTCCGACCCACCAAACCCTTATACGCACGACCCGACCTCCGCGATCCGGAATTAATTGTTAGGAAACCTACTAAACAAATAGAACCATCACAAGACCGGAACGGGCTGGTTCCAACCGACTCTGGCCCCCCGGGCTGCAGTCCTCGGGGGCGGCGGAGCGCATAAGGAATTGGTCGGGCCCGGTCGCGAATATTGGGGACGAGGACGGCTTGATAGTGCGCCGCGCGACGCCCGTCAGCGGCGCTTGCGCCACCCTAAGTGTCCAGCGGTAACGCACGCGACGCGCAACTACTGCAGATTGCCGCGCGCTCGTCGCCGGATAAGCCCGCGACTGGCAGCACTATCGACATGCTCCGGCCAAGGGCTGCCCACGACGGGCCGTCCCGGTAGAGGCGTGACGACAGGCTGGCCGAAGATCGCCAGGACTGGCGTGACTCACTCGAAGGATGGCTTGCGATCCCTCGTGCGCTTGAGCTCGAAGAAGCCGTCTGCCTCGGTCACCAGCACGAGCCCGTCCCACAGCCGACCAGCTGCCTCGCCCTTGGGCGCCGGCGTGATCACCGGCCCGAACAGCGCTTTGCCGTGAATCCGGACGACCGGAGTCCCGACGTCCAGCCCGACATCGTCGAACGCCTCATGGTGGGAGCGCTTGATCAGCTCGTCGTAGTCCTCGCTGTCGGCCGCGCTCGCGAGCGAACTCGGCAGTTCGGCCTCGGCCAGCGCCTCGCCAAGCACGGCCGGATCCTCCCGGCGCCCCTCGTTGTGGAACCGCGTCCCGATCGCTGTATAGAGCGGGCCCAGCACGCCAGGGCCGCGGAATTGCTCGGCCGCCGCGCACACGCGGACCGGGCCCCAGGCTCGGCGCATGCGCTCCACGTACTCGTCGCTGAGGCCCTTGCCCTCGTGCTGGGTCAGGTTCAGGTAGGCCAGCGACATGATCCGCCAGTCCGTTCGTACCGGGCGGACCTTCTCGACCTCAAGCATCCACCGGGACGTGATCCAGGCCCAGGGACAGAGCGGGTCGAACCAGAATTGAACTTCCGTATATGCCTCAGGCTGTGCTGTCACGTCGGCTGGCAACAGCCCGCCCCGGCCCGGTATTCCGTGCGCCCTGAGCGGGCCGAGAAGTCGTCGTGATCGAAGACGATGGCGATGGGCTGCTGGCGGCCAATTATCGTTAGAGCGATTTATCGATAATTGGATCAGCGCCGGCGCCGCGGGGTGTCAGGCGGTGAGCCGCAGGACCACGCCGATCCGCTTGCCCAGTTCCGTTGCCAGGGTGACGTCGTCAGCGCTGAACGCGCCGCGATCCCGGCTGAAGTGCAGGCTTGCCATCCTGCCGCCCGATCGCTGCTGACCGGCCTCGACGGTCTCCACCAGCCGCAGCCGGGCTTCATTGACCCAGGCCAGCTCCGCTGCCGATCCGCCCGACGCGACAACATCACCCTCGAGCACGTTTGCGAACAGGGCGGTGGCACCGGCGAGGTCACGAACGTGATGCTCGACCAGCGCGAATGACGAGGACGGGCCCGGCTCCGGCAGGTCGCGCGGCGCCGGATGCCCGGGCGGCGGGCCAGATTGCTCGGCAAGCTGAACGACGATCCCGTACGCGTCCCTCGGGTGCAGGAACGCCTCCTTCCACCTCGGGTTCTGCAGGCTCACCTGGACCGGCTCGATTCCGGCGGCCTCGACTCGCGACAACGCAGCCCTGATGTCGGCAACGATGAAGTTCAAGTGGTGCGCGCCTGGCCCGCGCGCGGTGAGGAACCGCTCAAGGAACGCCGAGTCTGGCCCGCCGGTGGGAGTGAGCAGCTCGATCTTCGGTCCCGCGGTGAACTGCAGCTGACCCCACCAGTAGCCGGCCGATTGACCGCCGTAGGCCCACGCTCCGCCCAGCACTCCGCCGAACAGCTTCCAGCCGTCGGTCAGCGTATGCGCGCCAACGGCCACATGATCAAGGACTGTGCTGGTCACGAGCGCAAGCGTCCGCGGTCGCGGACACGGGGCCGCCGGAGCGCGGTTCGGTCTGCTAGCCGATGCATTCAGGCAGCATTCCAGACGCCGGGAACGCGGGGCAATCCGCGGTCTAGACCCTCAGGAGCTCGGTGACGCGCAGCGCCAGAGCAACCTTGGCCGGGAGCGCGGCCAGCAGGAACGGGAGCAGCTCGCGGGCCTGAGCCTCCTCGGCGGTGCTGGCTGGCCACTGGCCGAGCGCCCGGTCTGCGTTCATCGTGATCCAGTCGACGGCGCTCATCATCGGCTGGCCCAGGTCGGCAGGTACGATCTCAGTGTCGTCGCCGCCGTGCGCGCGGTATGCCCTGACCACCTCGCGGGCGACATCCACGTCGCTCCAGCACCCCATCGACATCGCGACATCCGCAAGCTCGCGACGCGGCACGACCGGATGGGCCACATCCCAGTCGCACAGCACTGGACCCTGCCCGGTGGCGATGATGTTCTTCTGGTCTACGTCGCCGTGCGACATGACCTCCTCATCGGGGCGGTGGCCGGCCGACTGGACGAGCTCGGCGATGACCGATACCGAGGGCGCGGCCGCCGCCATCAGGCCGGCCCAGTCCGCGCCGCTGCGGTACGCGGCTTCGGTGAGCTCGGGCCACCGCTTCGCGTTATCGGCGTTCGGGAACGGGAACAGACTCCGGGCACGCGGCTTCACCCCAAGCCGGTGCATTGTCGCCAGGACGTCACCTGCCCACCGCGCCGTCTGCGGATGAACCACCCAGGTTCCGAGTGCTCTTCCGGTTACCCAGCGATGCAGCCGGGCCGACACCGCCTCGCCGTCGCCGCGGCTCACGCGGGCCAGGCAGCCGCCCGTCGCCGGGTTGACGACGGGCTGAGGCGCCGTGACGCCAGCCTCGATGGCCCGCAGCTCGAATGACCACGCCTGCGCAAGCCACTCCTCCCAGTGCGCGATCCGCCAGGGGTTGCGCATCTGTTTGACCGCGAAGACGCCGCTCTCGGCCTCGAGGCGGAAGACCCGGTTGGACCAGGCGCCGCCGACCTCGGTCATGCTGATCGGCGGGCCGTCAAGCCTGAACGCGGCCAGCACCGCGGACGGATCCGGCCCATCGATCGTGTTCGTGGCTGTCACCCCTCAGGCCGGACCGGGATTTCGCGTTTAATCCTGCCCGGTATGAGCGGTTATGTCGAAGTGAAATCCATGAGGACGCCGGGCGTGCGACGCAGGTCTGCGCGCGGGCTGGCCCGGCCGCGCGTCGCGTGGCCGGGCCAGGCCGCCTCCACCGGACCTAGTCGACCAGCTCCTCCACTGGCTTGACCCCGGCGGTCCCCCGCCTTAGTCGCCAGACCAGCGCGCACACGTACCAGAGCAGCGCGATGCCGGCACCATAGCCAAGCACGCGGTCCGAGGAGTGGAACGGGCTCGGTACC
>JASIBJ010000641.1 GCA_030045215.1 Streptosporangiaceae bacterium
CGGCGTACTGCCTGCAGTCATTGTGCCGTACCACTCGCGTGCACACCAGCACCGGGCCGCTTATTCAGTTGCCGCGTCGGGCAGCGCGATGCTGAGATCGGCGCCAGCAAGTGGCGGCGAGGAATGGGGAGGTTGCGTGCGCACGGCGGCATGGGCAGTGCTCTGGTGACAGGGGACGGCGCCTTCGCCAGTGCGGTCGGGATGACACCTACCGCTGGCAGCTGAGGAGGCTCGGCTGACAGTGACCGGGACAATGCGGCAAACCCGGTCGAGGTACGGATCCGCTCGCTGAGACACGCGGCGGTGAAGCTGGAAGCGGAAGTAATCGCCTGACTCCTGACGAGGGGGAACGGGGCGGTGAATCGGTCCATCTCCCGATCAAGCCTGGGAGTCGCGCGGGCCGACTGACGACAGTCACCGGGCGGCGAGAACTCAACGGAACCCTGCGCTTCGGATTGAAGATCACTTCTTCGATCTGGAGGCAGAGCCATCAGCAGGGCTGCCCAGAATCAGGGCTTCACGTGCCAGACCTGCGGGGAGCAGGTCGCGCCCCTGACCAACGGGAGCTACCGCAATCACTGTCCGCGCTGTCTGTGGTCCAGGCACGTCGACATGACGCCTGGTGACCGCGCGTCGGAGTGCGGCGCACCGATGCGGCCCGAGCGGATCGAGCACCGCAAGGGCAAGGGCCTGGTAATCGTTCATCGCTGCACGGCCTGCGGTGCGCTGCGCCCGAACCGGGTAGCGGACGACGTGGCCCAGGGCGACGAGATCGACGCGATCACGGCCGTCATGGCCGGACTGCCGCCGTGGCCGCGGCCGCGGCGCATCGGCTAGCGTCCCGGTGTCGGCCGGACAGGACCCGGGGCGACCGGGGTCATGACCGGACCACGGTCGCGATCCGGGCGTTGACCGGGATGTTGCCGGAGGCCAGCCCGGGTGTCTGCCCGTGCAAGTCGAAGTCGAGGCGGACTCCGCGCCGGAACATCAGGCAGTGCGTCGAGCCGCCGAAGTGGAACATTCCAAGCTGGTCGCCCTTTTTCACGTGCTGTCCCTGGTACACGGTGATCTCGCAGCTGGAAACCTCGGCCATGCCCACCGGGAGAACGCACATGAGTCCGATCGCCGGGTTGTCGGCCTCGATGAACAGCATCGCCCGGGTGGCAACCTCGGTGATATAGCCCTGCGAGTCGTTGGGCGCGGCTGGGTCGTATCCTTCGGCGGGCGTCTCGGAATAGTACGTGCCGTCGTGCGTGTAGGCCTTCACGATCCGGCCGTCGACCGGGCTGTGCCAGCGGTGGTAGCTCAGCGCGCTGAGGAACGCCTGGTATATGGCGCCGCCGGCAAACTGGTCGGCCCAGGGATCGTCAGCCAGCATGTGGGCAACGGAGTACGGCTGCCCCTTGACCCAGAACCGGTCGTGGCGATGCACGTCGCGGCTCAGCCGATAGGGCGCCGACTCGCAGGCGTTGACGATGACATCGAGGTCGTCCGGGGAAGCCACCGGCCGAATCCCCGGGCGGAATCGCCGGGTGAAGAAATCATCCCACGAGGTGAAACCGTAGTGCGGCTTCGCCGGGTCGCACACGAAATCCTCGGCGAAATGCGGCATCTTCGCCATGGCCTTCTGGCCGAACCAGCCCGAGTCGGTGCTATTGAGCACGCGAGCCGAATCGGCAGACCGCAGGAAGAGGCCCCATTCGTTGAGCATCTTCTTGAACTGCTGGTTTACCCGGTCGTTCAGGAACGCGGCGAACCCGGCGTGGGTGCCCATCGCCCAGTCGAGGATGGCGTTGATCGGGAAGCCGACGAGTCCGGTGTCGTCGTATTCCGGGGCGTGGGTCATGATGTGGCTGAAGAGCTTGAGCATATGGTCAACGGTCTTGACCTGAGGCTTGCCGGCCGGCGTCTGCTTGCGGGGCGTCTGCGTCAGCATGAACCCGAACAGCATGTAGATCTCGGGATCCCGCTCGATCAGCTGGCGGAATTCCTCGACCACCGGGACCAGCGGCACGTCACCACGGGCGTCGGCCTTTGCGTTGAGGTCATCAAGCCATTGCCCGAGAACCCGCTGGTCCGATGGAAGCCACTCACCCACCCGGAACGGAGCAGGGGCGGTCATCAGATCTCTCCTTTGCCAGCCGCTCGTCCCCCGCCGGGTGCCCGCGGGCGCCGGCGCGGCCGGGTTGTCCGCCGGTTCGGGGACCTGCCGGGAACGCTTCCGGCGGCCGTTCAGGACAGCATAAAGGGACGATGCAACCAGGAGCGTGCTCGCGCCGTCTTCACTAACGCAAGGTGCGCTCGGGAGGTCGGCAGAATGAGCTGTCAATCAAGACCAGTGATCTCGGCGGCCTGCCTGTTGGCCGGAGCAGGCCTGCTCCTGGCCGGATGCGCCAGTGGACGTAGCGCGGCGCGGGTGGCGGAGTCTGCGCGAGCGCGGGCGAGTGCCGAGTCTGCGATCGGGCAGCAGGCAACCGCCGCGCCGCACACGACGGCATTCGAGCCGATAGCGGCGAGCTTCATCACGCCCGACGCCGGCTGGGCCCTTGGCCACTCCGGCTGTCAGGCCTGCGCCGCGCTGCTGCGCACCTCGGACGGCGGGCTGACGTGGACGACGCTGCCGAATCCGCACGTCACGATAGGGGCGGGCGGAGGGCCGGCCGGATCGGTCAGCAACATCGCCTTCGCCAACGTTGCCGAGGGCTTCCTGTACGGCCCGGCCTTGCTGGCGACCCGCAACGGGGGGCGAACCTGGACCCGGCTGGCACTGCCCGCAGTGCAGGGCCTGGTCATCGGTGGCGGGTACGCATACGCGGTAACCGGGCCTGCATACGGCCGATCGGCCGGCATCTGGCGGACCGCGATCGGCTCACATCGGTGGATGCGCCTGCCGCTGCCAAGCGGCATGATGCCCGTGCCGGCGGGCGCCAACTTTGCCGGACTGACGCTGTATGCCGAGGGCCGCACGCTCGCGCTGCTTCAGACCGGTGACACCAGCGTGGAAGAGCCCCCGGGCTGGACGGGGCGCCTGTGGGCGAGCACGAGCGACGGCGAGCACTGGCAGGCACGAACGGTGCCGTGCAAAGCCCCCGACGGCGGCGGAGCTTCGGTGATGAGCATCGCCCTGGGCCACCCCGACGCCTGGCTGCTCGACTGCTACAACAACGAGCAGTCCTCGCAGCAGCAGAACACGCAGCACCTGCTCTACGGGAGCGTCAACGCCGGGCGGTCCTGGGTGCGTCTACCTGACCCGACCAGCGGCAACCTGCCCGAGCTGCTGGCCGACAACGGCGCGGGTCACGCGTTCCTTGCCACCGAAGGCGCCGCCGACTTCATGACGGGCACCCTCGACCATGGCCTGCACTGGCGCGTGCGGATCATGGATGGCGGATCGTTCTCCGGCTGGGCCGATCTCGGCTTCGTCACTCCCGACGTCGGCTTTGTCGTAGGACCGGCCAACGCGTTCTCCGCGGCGGTCCCCGGCGGCCTGTACCGGACCGAGAACGGGGGCAGGACCTGGAAGCTGCTGCGCGTGTAGCAACCTCACAAGCGCTGGGCCGTGTGGAGCCGGTCCAGCATCCGCGCGATATCGCTGGGTGAAACGATGCCGACGAGACTCCCGTCGCGGAACACCAGCGCGCGCTGATCGGCGCACGCGGTGAGCCGCGGGATCAGGTCAGCCACGGAGTCGTCAGGTGACGCGGTGGCGACGTCGCTGAGCGGGCAGGCTATGTCGGCCAGCACGGTCTCTTGCCGCCGGGCGGCAGGCACCTGCTTGATCCGGTTGAAGGTCACCAGCCCCGTCACCTTGTCCTGGTTGTCGTTCGTGATCGGGAAGCTCTGGTGCCGCAGGCGGAAGAGGTAGCCGTCCAGGAAGGAACCGACCGACATCGACCCGGGCACCGTGATCGGCTGAGGCGTCATGATCTGGCCGACTCGGATGCCGCGCAACTCGCCCGTTACCACGGCCTGCCTGGCCTCAGCCGTGGCGCCGCTGGTGATGAACCAGCCGATCAGAGCGATCCACACCCAGCTGAAGTTCTCCGTGGCAAAGAATGCGTAAAGCCCGCCCGCTATGAAGACCCAGCCCAGCACCTGGCCGGCCCGGCTGGCCCAGATAGTGGCCCTGACCCTGTCCCCGGTGCGCCACCACACCACCGCGCGCAGCAGCCTGCCGCCGTCCAGCGGCGCCGCCGGGATGATATTGAAGACGGCGAGGGCAAGGTTGGTGAAACCAAGGTAGGCGAGCGAGGTCAGCAGGACCCCTGGCAGGCTGGCCCGTGCCGGGCTTGTGCCCGCCACCAGGGCCGCCGCGCCAGCGAAGACTCCGCCAAGGAGCAGGCTGGTCAGCGGGCCGACGCCCGCGATCGCCACCTCCGCTGACGGACTGGGTACGTCCCCGCTGAGCTGCGAGATCCCGCCAAAGAGAAACAACGTGATGCTCTCCACCCTCAGCCGGTAATGGCGCGCCACCAGGGAGTGGGCTAGCTCATGCGCGAGCAGCGAGGCGAAGAAGACCATCGTGGTGAGGACGCTGGCGAGCGCGTAGGTCAGCGCGCTCTGGCGTGGATTGGCTGACGGGAACTGCAATGTCCCAAGGCCGACCGCGATCAGGCCGAATATGATCGCGACGCTCCAGTTGGTAGCGATCCGGATGCCACGGATGCTGCCGAGCTGCACAGTCCCGCCGGGTAGAGCCCGCCGCTCGGCTGACTGGTGCTCGCGTCCTCCATCTCCGGATTCCGTCACAGCTGTCACTTACACGCTCCGGGCACCCGTGGTCAACTCCGGAAACCGCCTGCTTGCTCGCCGCCGCGGATCTACAGGTTGGGGAACGAGACGTCGGGGTTGTGCTCGGACAGTACCGACGGGGGCCCGATCAGGGTCGTGTCCGGTTCTCCGATAACGTCCTCGTCCTTGCCGGCGTAATCGAACTTCCTCAGAACGTGCTTGATCGCCTCCAGCCTGGCGCGCTTCTTGTCGTTGCTTCTGACCACCGTCCAGGGCGCCTCCGCGGTGTCGGTGTAGTGGAACATCGCCTCCTTGGCATCGGTGTACGCGTCCCACTTGTCCAGCGACTCAATGTCCATCGGGCTGAGCTTCCACTGCCGGACCGGATCGACCCGGCGGATGATGAACCGAGTGCGCTGCTCGGAGCGCGTCACCGAGAACCAGAACTTCGTCAGGTGCAGCCCGGAGCGGACCAGCATGTGCTCGAACTCCGGCGCCTCCCGCATGAACTCCCAGTACTCCTCCTCCGTGCAAAACCCCATCACCCGCTCCACCCCGGCCCGGTTGTACCAGGAACGGTCGAACATGACGATCTCGCCGGCGGCCGGCAGATGGGGAGCGTAACGCTGGAAGTACCACTGGGTCTGCTCCCGCTCGGTCGGCCTGGTCAGCGCGACCACGGTCGCGCCACGCGGATTCAGGTGCTCGGTGAACCGCTTGATCGTGCCGCCCTTGCCGGCCGCGTCGCGGCCCTCAAACACGATCACGATGTGCTCGCCGACGGACTTCACCCAGTTCTGCAGCTTGACCAGCTCGATCTGGAGCGGGCGCTTGAGGTACTCATATTCGTCCCGCGTCATCTTCTCCGGGTACGGGTAGTCCTCGCGCCACGTGTCGACCACGCGGCCATCCGGCCAGCGCAGAACCGGGTCGTCGTGCTCGTCATCGTCGTCGACCCGCAGGCCGGCGATCAGGACGGGATCGGACGCCCAGTCCTCCGGCAGCGCATTGAACCCAAGTGATTGACTGGTCACGTCACTAGCAGAGCATCTCCCCGGCCCGTGACCAAGGCAGGTCGCCGGCTGTTCAGGTCATATCCAGGCTGAGCAGGTCCGCCGCGGCGGGCAGCCGTGCGCGCGAGGTGTCGACGAGAATGGGGGCACCTGGCCGGGCATCCAGCGCGCCGGGCTGCTCGCCGTCCGCGGGCTGCAGC
>JASIBJ010000642.1 GCA_030045215.1 Streptosporangiaceae bacterium
GCCCAGTTCGGCCAGCGCCAGCGCGCTCAGCGGGGTCTCGCTCGCGGGCTTGAGCACGACGGAGCAGCCGGCCGCGATCGCGGGCGCGACCTTACGCGCGATCATCAGCGCCGGGAAGTTCCACGGCGTGATCGCCGCCACCACGCCGACCGGCTGCCGGAGCGCCAGCAGTCGCCGGCCCGGGCGGTTGGACGGGATGACCTCGCCGTAGGCCCGGCGGGCCTCCTCGGCGAAGAAGCGCACGAAGGCGGCGCTGTACGCGATCTCGCCGCGGGCCTCCGCCAGCGGCTTGCCCTGCTCGATGGTCAGCAGTACGGCCAGCTGCTCCTCATGCTGGCGGATGAGATCGTGCCAGGCCATCACGAGGTCGGCGCGCTCGGTGGCCGGACGCGCGGACCAGCCGGCCCTGGCCGAGTCGGCCACCTCGACCGCGCGGCCGGCGTCCTCCGCGGTCGCGCAGGCGACGTTCGCGAGAACCACGCCCGTGGCGGGGTCGGTCACGGCCAGCCGCTCCCCGGTCGTGGCCGGGACCCAGCAGTTGGCGATGAGCAGGTCTTCGCGCAGCAGTCCCGCCGAGCGGAGGTCTGCGGCGTGGGTTTCGACTAGTGCCGGGTAACCACCGATGTCCGCGGCCGACGCGGGTCCCTTCATAACTCCCTCTCTACGTACTAAAGTCGCTTGTGTTCGGCAAACGAGCTTACGTTCATATAACGAACAATAATCGGCGTGCATAAAAATCGGAGGGCGCATGGACGGGCCAGAAGGCAGCACGCAGCAGGCAAGCCTGGAGGACCTTGACCGCCGCTACGCGATTCACCCGTTCACGTCGATACCGGCTCACGACGCGGCCGGCCCGGTGATGATGGTCGAGGGCCGCGGATGCAGGCTCACCGACTCGGCCGGGACCAGCTACCTGGACGCGATGGCCGGCCTGTGGTGCGTGAACATCGGCTACGGCAACGAGGAGATGGCCGAGGCGCTGCGGGAGCAGGCGAGCCGGCTTGCGTACTACCACTCGTTCTCGTCGATGGCGAACGACGTGTCCACCCGGCTGGCAGCCCGGCTGGTCGACACCGCGCCGGTGCCCATGGCCCGGGTGTTCTTCGGGCTGAGCGGCTCGGACGCCAACGATACCGAGATCAAGCTGGTCTGGTACTACAACAACATCGTCGGCCGGCCCAGGAAGAAGAAGATCATCTCGCGCTACCGCGGGTACCACGGCGTGACCGCGCTCACCGCCGGGCTCACCGGCCTGGACAACCTCCACGACGGGTTCGACCTGCCGCTGCCGATGATCCGTTACACCAGGGCGCCGCACCGGCTGTGGGAGGCAGAGCCGGGGATGACCGACGCCGAGTTCAGCGTGGCGCTCGCGGACGATCTCGAGGCGCTGATCCTGGCCGAGGATCCCGACACGGTCGCGGCGTTCATCGCCGAGCCGCTGCAGGCCGCCGGCGGGGTGATCGTGCCTCCGGAGGGCTACTTCGCGGCGATCGGCGAGGTCCTGCGCAGGTATGACGTCATGCTGATCGCCGACGAGGTCGTGTGCGCTTTCGGCCGCCTCGGGCACTGGTTCGGTACCGAGGTGTTCGACCTGCAGCCCGACCTCATCACGCTGGCCAAGGGCATCACCTCCGCGTACGTGCCGCTGTCGGCGAGCCTGGTGTCGGCCCGAGTCGCTGAGGCCGTGGCCGAGGGCAGCGACAAGTTCGGCGTGCTCGGTCACGGCTACACCTACTCGGCCCATCCGCTAGCCGCCGCGGCCGCACTCACCAACCTCGGCATCATCGACCGCGAGAACCTGGTTGCGCAGGCGGGCAAGCGCGGCGCCTACCTGCAGCAGCGCCTGCACGAGAGCTTCGGGGATCACCCGCTGGCGGGGGAGGTGCGGGGCTACGGGCTGATCGGGGCGGTCGAGTTCGTGGCCAGCAAGTCGCCGCCGCAGCGGTTCGACCCGGCCGCGCGAGTGGCGGCACGGGTAACGGCGGAAAGCAGGCGGAACGGCGTGCTGACCCGGGCGCTGCCTGCCTCGGACACGATCGCGTTCTCGCCGCCGTTGGTCGTCAGCGAGGCCGAGATCGACGAGATGGTCAGGGTCACCCGGAGCGCGCTCGACACCGTCGCGGCCGAACTCGGGCGCGGCTAGGCGGGAGCCGCGTGCCGGGACTTGTCGGGCTCATCGTGAATCCGGTCGCCGGAGCCGGCGGCCGGGTGGGCCTGCACGGGACCGACGGCGCGGAGCTCTACGCCGAGGCCGTGCGCCGCGGCGGTGCCGCGACCAGCCTGCCTCGTGCGGCTCGGGCGCTGCGGCGGATGGCATTGCCCAGTTCCGCGAGGATGCTGGCGGCACCGGGCGTGATGGGCGCAAACCTGGCCACAGCGTGCGGGCTCGACGTGACCGCGCTGGCTATGCCGCTTCGGGCCGGCGCTCCGACCAGTGCAGCCGATACCGCCGAGGCGGCGCGACTGATGGCGCAGGCCGGCATCGACCTGCTCGTGTTCGTGGGCGGCGACGGCACCGCCCGCGACGTCGCGGCCGCGCTCCCGCCGGGACTGCCCGTCGTCGGCGTCCCCGGCGGGGTCAAAATGCGCTCGGGCGTGTTCGGCACCAGCCCGGAAGCGGCCGCCGACGTAGTGAGCGACTTCGCGCGCGGCGGCGGCCGGCCGCTCGCTGAGGCCGAGATCCTGGACGCTGCCGCCGACGGCGTGCGCTCGGAGTTCCACGGCGTAATCACCGTCCCCGGCGCCGGCGGCCGGCTCGCGGCCGCGAAGAGCTTCACGATGAGCGGATCGCCGGTCGAACTGGAAGCGCTGTGCGCGGCCACGGCCGCCGACCTGACACCCGGCATCCTTTACCTGTTCGGTCCCGGTTCGACGACCGCGGGCGTGCTGGACCAGCTCGGCTTGCCCGGCACCGCGCTGGGCATTGACGCGGTCCGAGACGGGGAGCTCATCGGGACCGACCTATCCGAACACGAGATCACGACGCTGATGGATCAGGCCCGGCACACGCGGCTGGTCCTCGGGGTGATCGGCGGGCAGGGTTTCCTGCTCGGTCGCGGCAATCAGCAGCTCGGTCCGGCCGTGCTGGCCCGGATAACGCCGGCTGACCTGGTCATCATCGCGACGGCAGCGAAACTGGCCGCGCTCAGCCCGCCGCGGCTGCTGATCGACACGGGCGACGAGGCGGCATTCAGCGGCCTCTGCGGCTATCACCGGGTCAGGACCGGCCCATCCCGCTACATGATGATGCAAGTGGCCACGGCGGCCTGACGGCCGGCGCAGGCGCAGAAA
>JASIBJ010000643.1 GCA_030045215.1 Streptosporangiaceae bacterium
CGCCAGCCGGACCCGGCCGCCTGACAGTTCCCCGGTGCGCTGGATGATGGCGTAACCATGCAGGGGCCTATCCAGCGGGGATGCCGGGACGAAGTAGGTCGGCTCTCTCATTTGGGATCTTGGCTGACGCACCAGGCCACAATAAGTAGGTGGCCGACATATGGCAAGCCCGTTAGCTCAGGTCGACTGTTCGAGCCCATCATCCACGTAGGTGCCGAATCCTGCCTAAGACCGAGCTGTCGCAGCCCCCCGGGCGCGCCCGTGCGCTCGGGGCCTCAAGCTTTGGAGGTTCATCGCTCCGGTCGAAGTCCGGCTCTCTGCGAGCTCCACAGGCGTGAACTCCACCGCCACGTGGGCCCGTGCGGACTCGATCTCGACCACCGAGGCCCGGTCATCTGGCCCGTAGACGAACGCACCGGGAGTGGTTCCCCTGCTGGAATGGAACTCGTCCCGGTTGAGGATGACCCCTAGGCTGGTCCGTCCGCCTGGCAGCAGGCGCTCTTGTGTCGTCTCCGGTCGATTACCCGTTTCGAGACGGATCGACTTGATCAACGGGACCAACTCCGGACGGACGACCCACGCTACTTGTGTCCGGTTTCGCCAATCAACGACTCTCAATGTTGCGGCATCATTGCGGGCATGCAGACCATCTACGAGGCCGCGGGCGGCACGCAAGGGCTTTCTCTCCTGGCCGCAGCGTGGCACGGACGAGTACTGGCCGACGAAATCGTCTCCCACCCATTTAGTCACGGCGTCAGGTCAGATCACGTCGAGCGGCTCGCGGCCTACTGGGCCGAGGCGCTCGGCGGTCCAGCGGCGTATACGGAACGGTACGGCGATGAGACGTCCGTGGTGCGCCTGCACAGCTGCACTGAACCGCACGAGGAAATGGACCGGCGCGCGATCGACTGCTTCGATCAGGCGCTCGATGACGTCGGGCTGACCGATCCGGTGCGGCAGGTGCTGCATGACTATTTCGCCTGGGCCACAACGACCAGCTTGGCCCGCTACCACGGCGCTCAGGAGAAGGTCCCTGATGACATGGGCATTCCACGCTGGTCATGGACCGGCCTTGCCGGCTCGATCTGAGTGGTCGATCGTCCCGGAGTGGGCTGAGGTCGGTCTCGGGGCTAAGGCCATACACGGAACACAGGATGTCAGGGCCGCGTCCGCTCGTCGGCTGCTCTTGTGCCCGGCAGATCTGGTGGGCGGTACTGGGATTGAACCAGTGGCCTCTTCCGCGTCAGGGAAAGTCAGGCGTGTATTTGGTCGCGGCCTAGTGTCGCCTAAAGTGGCGATGACCTGCCGGTTTCGTGGTCGGACGTGTCTAAATGTCGCGGCAATGCGCGGGCCGTTGGCTCTTAGTTTGGCTCTTTGCTCAGCTGTGTAAGTGAGCTGACCTTGCGGTTGCCAGGCGTATCACGTCTGGCTCCAGGGGTTAATCAGTTCTATTCCTGTGTCCTCGAAATCGGTGATGTTGCGCGTGGCGAGTGTCGCGCCGACCGCGCTGCAGATCGCCACGATCTGCGCGTCGGCATGGCCGATAGGCTGCCCGATCCGTTCGCGTCGGGAGACGACCTCGGCGTACCGGCGGGCTGCCAGCTGATCGAAGGACAGCACTCGCCCGTCAAAGTCGTCGCTGAGCAGTCCAGTAACCGCCGCCGCCAGCTCCGTCTTGCGGCGCCCCTCGGGCAGCCGGGCAACGCCGTAGAACAGCTCGGCCGCGGTGATCGCCGTGGTGGCCACCTCGCCTGCTGTCAGGGAATCAAGCCACGCGACCACCTCGGGCGCGGGCGCTGGCCGGGTGAGTTCGGAGATGACGTTGGTGTCGACGACGATCAAGAATCAAACACCGCCGCGCGAGGCTTTTCGCTGGCGCGGTCAGGAATTTCCCACTCGCCCGTGGCCGCGAAGCGCTTATGGATCTTGGTGCCAAGGCCCCGCTCGGCAGAGCCCAACCCCAGCCGCTCCTGGAGAATCGCCCGCACCTCGGCCTCCATCGATCGGCCATGGCGTGCTGCCTCGACGCGAAGGCGGGCGTGCGTCTGCGGGTCGAGACCCCGGATCGTCAGCGTGGCCATCTGCAGTACCCCCACTCGTCCTCCTATGCATGCAATGCTAGCATTGCTGACAATGAAGGTACAAGTCTGACCGCGGCGCGGTGCACCAGGTGCCGCACGAAGAATCTGCTCATCCCAGCGAGACGCTTGGTCATGGCCTGTGATGACCTTCCGGCCATGACGCAAGCCGGACGCGCTGCTGCCCGGCCTAAGCTGGACGCTCTTATAGACCCGGTTTCGCCAGCCAGGCCAGGCACTGGTCGGCGACGCTGCGCCAGCCGGAATCTATCGTGACCGCACCGTGTCTTTCTCCGCGGTGGTCGCCACGCCCCGCTCAAGGTCACCGATGGCTCGCACACTGAGGTTCGCTGCCCGCGGGTCGGTCGCTCGGGCGCACACCGACTCGGCCCCAGGGCCGGTACCGGCTGCATGACCTGATCCGCGAGCACGCCCGCGCCCTGGCCGACCAGCCCGGTTCCCCGGAAAGCAGCAGGCTCCCGCCGCTCTGATTCGAACGCCAGCAGATCAGCCGACTGTCCCGGCCAGCGCGCCGCGGGACTGCGCTGCGCGTTATGGTTCAGAGCGGACGGACGTTCTCCGCCTGCGGCCCCTTCTGCCCTTGGGTCGTGTCGAACTCGACCTTCTGGTTCTCATTCAGCGACCGGTACCCTGAGCTCGCGATCGCGGAGAAATGGACAAACACGTCCGCGGTCCCGTCATCGGGGGCGATGAAGCCAAAGCCCTTATCGGCGTTGAACCACTTCACTGTTCCTGTTGCCATCTGTTCAAATCCTCTATCCGCCACGACGCGACCTCGCCGCGCCGACCGCGAGCCTACCGCTGCCGAGGCCGGAACCGGACCCCTCTCCGGGTCGTGGTCTTTCGCAGCACCAGACCAGTGCCGTCCGCGCGTACGCCCTGCCCGGTCACCCTGGGGCATGCACCGGTCCTTGCGGACGAGGGGCGCCACAGTCCCCGACGACGCCCACGCGACGGCCCAGCAGGCCGAGCAGGTCGACACCCCCGGCCGCCGACCGAGCGTTCCCGCTCAAGCAACCGGTCGAAATCTCTGGATCTTAAGCCGCACGAT
>JASIBJ010000644.1 GCA_030045215.1 Streptosporangiaceae bacterium
GTGAACCCACACGCCACCTCCACAACCGGCCCACGCCGAGATGTCATCGTCCGAGCCCTGGCCTCAGCCGTCGAACTTGACGTCGTGGAGACACGTTACCGGGGCGAGGCAACCGGGCTCGCCGCAAGCGCGGCCGCCCAGAAATTTGGCCTGGTGATGACCCTGGGCGGCGACGGCACGGTGAACGAGGCAGTCAACGGGCTGCTCACCCCGGGCGCTGACGGGGACACCCCCGCGGCGGCCGACCTGCCAGCGCTGGCCCCGCTGCCGGGCGGCAACGCTAACGTGTTCATCCGGTCGCTGCAGTTGCCGCCCGACCCGGTAGATGCGACCGCCCGGCTGATCGAGGACCTGGCCACCGGCCGGGAGCGACGCATCGGCCTCGGGACGGCCAACGGGCGGTACTTCACCTTCAACGCCGGCCTGGGCCTCGACGCGGAGGTGGTGCGGGCGGTCGAAGGCCGGCGAGCGCACGGTCAGGCGCTCACTCCCGCCATGTACGCGCTCATGGCCCTCCGTCAGTACTACAGCGTCACGGACCGCAGGCACGCGGCGGTAACCATCACCGATCCTGAGGACCTCAGCGCGCAGGCCGTCTACGAGTGCATCGTCTCCAACTCCGCGCCATGGACCTACCTCGGCCACAGGCCCGTCAACACCAACCCCGACGCCGGCTTTGACACCGGGCTTGACCTGTTCGCCCTGCGGAGCCTCGGCACCGCGGGCACCTTGCTGGTGCTGCGGCAGATGCTGTCGCGCAGGACGCAGCCGCCCCGCGGCGGGAGCGTGATCACCAGGCACGACCTGAAGTCCATCGTTCTCCAGGCCGCGCGGCCCGTGGCGTTCCAGGTGGATGGCGAGTACATGGGCGAGGTCGAGGACGTGGAGTTCCGGTCGGTGCCTCATGCGCTGCGGGTCATCGGGTTAGCCGCGTAGCGGGCTCGCCGGGTATCGCCAACAACTCCCGGGACACCGTGCGTGTCACGGTGGTTTTGCGGAGCCGGACAGCCTGTTAGCCGGATTCGCCAATGGCAGCTGGATTGGCCCTTTTGCCCGTGCATGCACTACGCTCAACGGGCGTCTATTCTTGAGTAGTAAAAATACGGATATAGACGATTAGGCAGTTGAAACAACTCGCTCGCGAGCCCTCGCTCCACGTCGGTCGGTGTTCTCATGCCCATAATGTGACTGATCTGACACGGAAATCCGGCGGAACCTTTGCCGGAGGCTCTTGCGGTTCATCGCCGACCTTGAGAGGGTTGTAACGCTCCTGGTGAACGGTGCATCGTGTGCCATGCCTCGCTAGCGACGCCCCGGCGAACGCGGCCTGGCGGGACGCCCGGAGCATCGCCAGAGGAAGCCCGGGTAGTACTTCTTAGCCGGGGCAGCCAGTAAGCCGAGATCAGCCCTCAGAAGTGATATACGTGACATAACACAAAGCTCGTGAAATCGTTCACAAGCACGACCGAGCGCCGCAGGCCCTGTCAGGACCTGGACCTCACAGAGGAGTGGACCTCATGGACTGGCGTCACCACGCCGCCTGCCGTGACGTAGACCCGGAGCTGTTCTTCCCGATCGGAAACACCGGGCCTGCCGTAACCCAGATCGACGAGGCCAAGAGAGTTTGCCAGCGGTGCAAGGTCATAGAGCCTTGCCTGCAGTGGGCGCTCGAGAGCGGCCAGGATGCCGGGGTCTGGGGCGGACTAAGCGAAGACGAGCGGCGGGCGCTCAAGCGCCGTACCAGGGTGGCGGCGCGCGCCGGCGCCTGACCTTGACAAGACCATAAGCATCTACAACACCATAAGCATCGCTGCGCCGAGCGAGGTCGTCTCCGCGAGGGACCGCCGGGCGGCACCGGGCCTGCCCCAACCTGGGGGCAGGCCTTGTCTATGTCGGCCGTAGAGTCCTGATCCCGCGGGCAGACTCCCGATCGCGGGGGGTCATCCTGAGTCCTGGTCATCGAGCGGCAGCCCGACGAGAACCCGCGTTCCGCCGCCCTCGCGCCGCTCAATCTCGAGTGTGCCATCCAGTTCGGTCAGCACCAGCGTGCGCACGATCTGCAGACCAAGGCTGGACGTCGACTCCAGGTCGAAGTCCTCAGGCAGGCCAACCCCGTTGTCGGTGACCGAGACGGTAAGGCGGCCGGGCCTGCGCCTCGCGGTCACCTCCAGGAAGCCGTCGGCGGCGTGACCAGGGCCGCTCAGCCCGTGATGCAGGGCGTTTTGCATCAGCTCGGTCAGCACCAGCGCGAGCGGGGTCGCGATCGCGGCGGACAGGTGGCCGAACTCCCCCACCAGAGTGGGCTGGACCCGGGTTTCGGGCGCGGACACTTCGCCCGCCATCATCGCCACCCGCCCGGCGATGTCATCGAAGTCGACAATCTCGTCCGGGACATGCGAAAGCGTCTCGTGCACCATCGCGATCGAGCCCACCCGGCGAACGGCCTCCTCCAGGGCAGCACGGGCCTCGGGCGCGCGCAGCCGCCTGGCCTGCAGCCGCAGGAGCGCGGCGACGGTCTGCAGGTTGTTCTTCACCCGGTGATGGATCTCCCTGATCGTGGCGTCCTTGGTCAGCAACTCGCGCTCGCGGTGCCGTAGCTCGGTCACGTCCCTGAGCAAGATCAGCGCCCCGGCCCGGGCTCCGTCCACAATCAGCGGGATCGTCCGCAGCTGCACGACCGACCCGTTGGCCTCGACCTCGGTTTCCGCGTGCGACCGGCCGCTGGCCGCGAGCATCAGCGACTCGTCCCTGGCCTCACGGCTCGCGCACAGCCTGGCCGTCAGGGGCCCGAGCGGCTTCCCCACCAGGTCCGCCGTCAACCCGAGCCGACGGTAGGCGGACAGCGCGTTCGGGCTCGCATAGGTCACGCGCCCGGACCGGCTCAGCCGCAGCATGCCGTCGCCGACCCGGGGCGAGCGGACGAGCGCGGGCTCCTCGCCAGGGCTCGGGAACATGCCGGCCGCGACCATCCGGGTCAGGTCATCGGCCGCCTTGAGGTAAGCGAGGTCAAGCCGGCTCGGCGTACGGGCGGAGCTCAAGTTCGTGGATCGCTCGATCACGGCGATCACCCGGTCGCCCGACACGACCGGGATGGTCTCGTGGCGCACCGGAATGCCCCTGGTCCACTCCGGGTCGCCCTCACGGCAGATCCGGCGCTCGGTGAGCGCCGTCATCAGCGGCTGTCCGCCACTGGCCACCCGCACGGCACCGACCACGTCATCGGCCAGTGCCGTGGGCGCGGTTGTCGGCCGCATCTGCGCTAGCGCCAGCCAGCCCGCGTCCGGCAGCGGCGCCCACAGCACCAGGTCCGCGAACGACAGGTCCGCGAGCAGCTGCCAGTCCGAGACCAGGGCGTGCAGCCAGTCCAGGTCCGGACCATCCAGGCCGACTCGGCGGGCTAGGTCAGTCAGGGTGGGCACACGGCCATCATCGCAGTCGCGCGGGAGTGCCCGCGCCACCGCTTTTAACCGCTTTAGTACCGGAACGAGGTGGGTCCTGCCCGCTGCCTACCAACTGGTAACGTCGCCGGCATGAGCCAGGACCGGCAGCCGGAGCATGGCGGAGCCCACGCGATCGCGGCGGCCCGCGAACACGGCGTGCAGACGATGTTCACGCTCTCGGGCCTGCACGTCTTTCCGCTCTACGACGGCGCGGTCAAGGCGGATCCGCCGATGCGGATTGTGGACGTCCGGCACGAGCAGACCGCGGTCTTCGCCGCCGAGGCCACGGCACGGCTCACCCGCTCCCCCGGCCTCGCCGTCGTGACCGCGGGCCCCGGCGTGACCAACGGCGTCAGCGGGGTGACGACCGCGCATTTCAACGGCTCGCCCGTGGTCGTCCTGGCCGGGAGGGCATCCGATGGCCGGTGGGGTGGGGGCAGCCTGCAGGAGCTGGATCACCCGCCTCTACTCGCACCAGTGACGAAGCGGGCCTGGACCGTGCACTCGCCTGGGGAGGTCGGTCCAGCGGCTGATGAGGCATTTGCACTCGCCGCGGCACGGCATCGGGGGCCGGTATTTCTTGATGCGAGTCTCGAGGCGCTGTTCGGGGCGGTGCCGGATCAGGCGGCAGTGCCCGACCAGCCCCTGCGGCGGCCAGGCGGAGAAAGGCCGCCTCCGGGCCTGGCGCGGGCACCGCAAGCCGCGAGTGGAGCCCAGGCTGACCCCGACGCGATCACCGCCATTGCCCGGCTGTTGTCCGAGGCGGAGCGACCAGTGATGGTCCTGGGCTCGGACGTGTGGATGGATGGGGCCGAACTGACAGCTCGGAAGACGGCAGAACAGCTCCAGCTGCCTGTTGTTGCTAATGGGCAGGGGCGGGGGATCTTGCCGGGCGGGCACCCGCTGCTGGTCACCAGGGCGCGCGGAGTTGCGCTGGGCGAGGCCGACCTGGTGATCGTGGCCGGAACGCCGCTGGACTTCCGGCTGGGCTACGGGAGCTTTGGCGGGCGCAACGGCACTCCCCCGGCTCGGGTTGTCCATGTCGTGGATGCGCCCGACCAGGTGGCCGCGCACTGCGATGTCGCCGGCGCCCATGCCGGGGACATTGCGGCCTTCTTCGACGGGCTCGCGGCCGCAGCCGACGGTCGCGAGCGGCGGTGGATCGAGTCATGGCTGCCGCGCCTGCAGCAGGTCACCGCCGAGGCCGTGAAGGCCGATGCCGATCTGCTCGGAAGCGACGCGCAGCCGGCCCACCCCATGCGGATCTACGGCGAGCTTACTCACCAGCTCGAGCCCGATGCGGTGATCATCGGCGACGGCGGCGACTTCGTCAGCTACGGCGGCAAGTACCTGGAGCCCCAGCAGCCGGGCGGCTGGCTGGACCCCGGCCCGTTCGGCTGCCTGGGCACCGGCCTCGGGTATGCGATCGCGGCCAGGATCGCCAGGCCGGAGGGCCAGGTCGTGCTGCTGCTCGGCGATGGCGCCGCCGGCTTCTCGCTGCTGGACGTCGATACCCTGGTGAGACACAAGCTGCCAGTGGTTATGGTCTGCGGCAACAACGGGACCTGGGGGCTGGAAAAGCACCCGATGCAGGCGCTCTACGGCTACGACGTCGCCGCGGACCTGCAGCCTGGCTGCCGGTACGACCAGGTAGTCAGCGCCCTCGGCGGCGCCGGCGAACTGGTGACCGAGGCCAGCCAGATCGCACCCGCGCTGCGCCGGGCGTTCGGCGCCGGCATGCCGTATATGGTCAACATCGTCACCGACCCGACGGTCGCCTACCCCCGCTCCACCACCGGTGTCTAGACGGGCGGGGTCCGGGGGTCGTCCCGCGGGCATGCGCGGGCTAGCTACTCGATCACGGCGATCAGGTCGCCTTCCTGCACCACGTCGCCCTCGGCGACAGCCAGCCTGGTAACCGTCCCCGCATCTTCCGCGAGCACCGGAATCTCCATCTTCATGGACTCGAGTATCACGAGCGTGTCTCCGTCGGCGACGGACTCGCCCTCGGCCGCCACGACCTTCCAGACGTTGGCCACCATCTCCGCGCGAACCTCGGCCACCTGCATCTCCTCGTTTCACTCGCTGCCGTCCACCATCATGGCCGCCGCCTGCCCACTAGGGGCGCATTCGGCTCACGAGGGATGTGTCGTAATCGCCACTGCGGAACTCCGGCGATTCCAGCAGCTCGGCATGGAACTGCAGGTTCGTCTTCAGCCCGCTGATGCTGAACGCTGCCACCGCCGCGGCGGCCCGGTCCAGCGCTTCCTGCCGGTCGCTGCCGTGTACGCAGAGCTTGGCCAGCAGCGGATCGTAGTAGGGGGTCACGCGGTTGCCCGCCGTGTAGCCGGCGTCGACCCTGATCCCTGGTCCTGCGGGCTCCCTCCACTCCTCGATCAGGCCAGGGCTCGGAAGGAACCGCTTGGAGTCCTCCGCGTAGACCCGCAGCTCGATCGCGTGCCCGCGGCTGGCCAGCCGGGCGGGGTCGAAGGTGATCTGCTCGCCGGCAGCGATCAGGAACTGCTGCTCGACTAGGTCGATGCCGGTGACGAGCTCCGTTACCGGGTGCTCGACCTGAAGCCTGGTGTTCATTTCCAGGAACGTGAAGTCCTGGGCCGTCACGTCGACCAGGCACTCGACAGTTCCGGCGCCGAGGTACCCGACGGCCTCGCCTGCCTGCACCGCCGCAGCCAGCATCCGGGCGCGCAATTGCGGGCTGACGCCGGGCGACGGGCTCTCCTCGGCCACCTTCTGATGCCGCCGCTGTACCGAGCAGTCTCGCTCTCCGAGCGTCAGTACGCGGCCGTCGGGCAGGCCGAGGATCTGAACCTCGACGTGGCGGGCCCGCTCAACGTAGCGCTCGAGCAGGATGGCCGGGTTGCCGAAGAACCGCTCGGCCCTGGTCCTGGCGGTCTCGAAGCCGGCCGCCAGCTGGCCAGGATCGGCCGCGGCGGTCATGCCGATGCCCCCGCCGCCGGCCGACGCCTTGATCATGACCGGGTAGCCGATCCGGTCGGCTGCGGCGAGCGCCGCGTCCAGGTCGGCCAGCGGCTCGCGGGTGCCGGCCGACACCGGCACGCCAACCTGCTCCACCAGGTTCCGGGCGTTGATCTTGTCACCCATCTGGGCGATCGACTCAGGCGCCGGGCCGACCCAGGTCAGCCCGGCGTCCAGGACAGCGCCGGCGAAACGCGGGCTCTCGGCCAGGAAGCCGTAGCCAGGATGTACCGCCTGCGCGCTGGTCTGCTCCGCCGCCGCGAGGATCGCATCGATATCGAGGTAGCTGCTGGCCGGGGCCGGCGGCCCGATCAGGACCGCCTCGTCGGCCTCGGCGACGTAGGGCAGGTCCGCATCCGCCTCGGAGTACACGGCCACGGCGCGGATATCCATTGCCCGCGCGGTCCGGATGACCCGCCTGGCTATCTCACCGCGATTGGCAACTAGCACACATGCGAACACGAACCGGCACTCTACAGGCGCCAGGCCAGCCGCCGCCCCGCGACCTCGCTCAGCGCCCCGACCACCTGCGTGTTGTACTCGGCCGGGTCCGCCCGCAGCCGGTCAAGCGCGGCCCCGGACCGCTCCCGGTCCGTGGAGGCGCCCACCATGTCGTCGAACGCGTTGGCCGCACGAATGATCATGCTGCCGACGGGCGGGGCCGGGTCGTGCCCGGTCGCGGGCCAGCTCTGGCAGCGGACCAGCTCGGCCACGTCGTCCAGGACGCCGGCCTCGGCGATCACGTCCGCGCCCAGTTCGGCGATCCGGTCCTGGTCGGCGGGCGACACCTGTACGGTGGCTCCGCCCGGGATCGGGTCGCGCAGGGACAGCTGGCCGATGTCGTGCATCAGCGCGGCGTACTCGACCTTCAGCAGCTCTTTCTCGGGCATGCCAAGCTCGCGGCCGACGGCCACCGCGAGCCGGCTGACCCGGCCCGAGTGGCCCGCCTCCACGTACCCGGCCACTTCGGTCACGCGCGCGAGCGAGCGGACCGTCTGCAGGTAGGTGGCGCGGATGCCGGCGTACCTGCGAAAGGCAACCTGGGTGACCAGCAGCGGCCCCAGGAATACCGCCAGCTCGTAGAGGCCCATGACCTGGGCACCAAAGACCGTGATCAGCACTGACGCGCCGACCGCGGCGCCGAGGGGCCACTGCACCCGCATCTCGTCGGCGATAGCCACCGAGAACCGAGCCCGCACGTCGTCGGCCCGGATGAGCGCGGAGATGATGGTGTCGGCGAGCCAGCCGAGCAGGACGAGCGGGGTGATCAGCGCGATTGCCACGTACCACGGCTTGAGCACCAGAGAGTGCCCATGCCTGGCCACGAGGAAGTCCGCTACCACGGGCCGGAAGACAAATGCGACGCAGGCGATCGCGACGAGCCGTGTGCACATGCCGGTCAGGCCGGCGTCCCGGCCCGCGGCGACGTGCGGCAGCGCGCCGACCACCATCCCGACCGCGGCGACGGCGATGACGAGCAGAGCTGACTGGCTCTGAACCGTCGCGACGTAGTGCTTGCCGGGCAGGGTCAGCAGCAGCGCGTAGGACAAGCCGCCGACCATCGCGATCGGTGCCGCCTCCCGGCCGCCCGGCAGCGCCAGCCTCAGCAACTCCCCGAACGCGATGAACCCGCCGAAGGCCAGGGCGGGCCTCATCTGGAGCGTGTTCACCTCGATAGTGGCGGTCGCGAAGGCAGCCACGACGAGCATCGATGCCATCGACATCAGCAGCAGCCGGCCGGAGTCCAGCGCCTGCCAGGACGACCAGCGATCCGGAGCCCGCCGGCTCGTTATCGCGCTGCCGGCCATCAGATCTCCACCACGCGCAGCGGTGCGGTCGGGTCATCGTGATCCTGCACGGTTACTGTCGCCGGGTCGGTGGGCTCGGGTGCTCGGTCCGCCAGCGGCCAGCCCTTGCGTTCCAGCGCGGAGATGAACGCCTCCACGAGGAACGCGTCGAACTGAGTGTCCATGCCCTTGCGAAGCTCATCCACGGCATCGCTGACGCTCTTGGCCTCGCGGTAGGAGCGTGTCGATGTCATCGAATCAAACGCGTCGGCGACGGCGATGATGCGCGCGAACTCCGGTATCTCGTGACCGGCGAAGCCCATCGGGTACCCGCGACCGTCGATCCGCTCGTGATGGTGCATGATCCCGGCCAGCGCCTCGTTCAGGAACCCGATCTCCCTGACGATCTCCAGCCCGCGCATTGGATGGAGCTGGATGGCCGCGAACTCGTCTTCGCTCAGCTTGTCGGCCTTCTGCAGCACCGTCGTCGGCACGCCCAGCTTCCCGATATCGTGCAGCATGCCGGCGAACTTGATCGCCTCGGTCCGGTCGGCCCCCATCCCGATCTGGCGCGCGATCATGACGGCTCCGAGCGACACCCGGTCGCCGTGGCCCCTGGTGTAGTAGTCCTTAGTCTCGACCGCCTGGCAGAGTGCCTTCATCGTGGCCGAGTACGCCCGCTGCTGCTCTGCGAACTGCCCCATCGCCCACCGGGCGACAAATAGCGGGATGAGCACGAGCACGGTGGCGAACGGGCCTATGACAGTCCACAGCGACGCGATGATCAGCCCGAGCGCGGCATAGCCGAGGTCAGACACCAGCAGCAGCGGCAGGCTGGACTCGAGCGCCTCCCGCCGCAGCATCTGCCGGCCGCCGCTGAGCTCGTAGACTCCCCAGATCAGGGCCTGATTCGCGAGGACGTGCGCGGCAGCCGCGCCGGCGAACGGCAGGATGATCTTAGGGAAATCGCTGGAGTGCGGTTCGCCGAACGGACCGCCTAACGCCAGGTAAGTCTCGCCGGCGAGCAGCCCGGACATGGCGTTCATCGCGCCGTTGAACATCCGCTCGGCGAGCTCGTGCCGCCGCTTGACGAACCGGACCCGCCGCTTGATGCTCAATACCGACACCGCGCCGACAAGCGCGGCTGCCAGCGGCCCGAGCAGCACGGCAGCGGCGAGGGTAGCCGCCGAGCTGGGTGACCACTTTGTCTGCCGGGACACCAGCGGGGCGGGTGTCGAATCGCAGACTAGGAACAGCAGCTGCAGGATGACCAGGTCGCCCCAGAAAATGGGATGAAAGCTCGTGTGCATCCCGACGTGGTCAACCAACACTGCTGTAGCCAGCACAACGACGATGATGTACAGCCATGCAGCGCGGGAGACCAAAGCCCGTGACCCCCTTGAATGCGCTGGCAGCTGCCGGCGGCTAACCAGCGAACCTGGCGTGCGTCGCGCTCTCGCAAAGCAAGGCGCCGTCCTCCGGCTCGGCGCCGCCACTTAGAGTAACCCGACGGCACGGATTCGCGTAGCTCCGTCCGCCATAATGACCCACGCTCGGCACGGCCAGCGTGTACCGCTCAACGCCGCCAGCCGCACGTAGTCGCGGCGGGACACCGGCCGGTTACTCCGCCAGGACCTCGGTGGACTCGATCTCTGCCCGCACTGTGGCGATCCTGGTCAGCACCTTCGCCCGCAGTTCACTCGGCACCGTCTCGTGGCCACAGCACTTGTGCACGAGCTTCTTGACCAGTTCCTCGAGCCCATACTCCCGCAGGCACGGGCCGCATTCCTCGAGATGTTGCCGGATCTCCACGTAGCCGGCATTCTCCATCTCGCCGTCAAGATAGGAGTAGACCCGCGCGAGTACCTCGCTGCACGGCACCTCGTGCGGCTTGCCGCAGCTCATGTCCCGTCCTTCCCCGGCCCGTCCGACGTTGACGGAGCCTCGGTAGGGGCAGCAGGCGTGGACGCGAGCACGCCTCGCTCCGCCGCATAGTCCTGGAGCAAATCGCGGAGCTGCCGGCGCCCGCGATGCAGCCGGGACATGACAGTCCCGATGGGGGTACCCATGATGTCGGCGATTTCCTTATAGGCGAATCCCTCGACATCGGCGAGGTAGACAGCGAGCCGGAAGTCCTCGGGCAGCGCCTGCAGGGCCTCCTTGATATCGGAGTCTGGCAGCCGCTCCAGCGCCTCGGTCTCCGCCGACTTCAGCCCGCTTGAGCTATGCGACGCGGCCCTGGCCAGCTGCCAGTCCTCGATCTCCTCGGTGCCGGAACGCTGCGGCTCGCGCTGCCTCTTCCGGTAAGTGTTAATGAACGTGTTCGTGAGAATCCGGAACAGCCACGCCTTCAGGTTCGTACCCTCTTGGAACTGGTGAAAAGAGGCATAAGCCTTCGCAAATGTCTCCTGTACCAGGTCCTCGGCATCGGCCGGGTTGCGGGTCATCCGCATCCCAGCCGCGTAGAGCTGATCGAGGTAAGGCAGAACGTCTTCCTCGAACCGCCTGCTGCGCTGTTCTAGAGTCTCGGGGACCGGACCCACCCCTTCCGGAATCGAGGGTTGCGGCCAACCAGCCGTCAAACCGCCTCGCCGGGAGGATACAACGCCAGCGCTCACCAGATTATGAGCGACCACCCTCGAGGGTTCGGGACGCGTCTGGCAGCTAGCTGTGGGCACGTGCGCTTGAACGCCGGCGAGCGCGCCTTCATTCCAGCAGGCTGGAGGCGTTCAGCGCCGGGCACGATCTAGCTTGCCCTGGCAGGCCACGCATCTGGCGGCCTCCGGTTTGGCCTCCAGGCGCCCCTCGGGGACCGAGGCTCCGCAGTCGACGCAGGTCCCGTACGTGCCAAGATCAATCCGGTGCAGGGCATCCAGCACCTCCGAGCGTTGCCGCCTGGCGACCGCCAGGACCGCTTCGGAACGCTCGCTCTCGGAGAGGTTCGCGCCAGCGTCGGCCGGGTCCTGCGGGTAATCTCCAGATCCACCCTGCTGGCCCGTCCCATTCAGGACGGTGATCGACCGATCCAGCTCGTTGCGAATCTCCTCCAGGCGCTGACGTGCGCTCATGACATCCATGCGCTCCCTCCTCTCGGGGAAGTGGCGAGCGGCGCAGTACAGGGGGTCCTTAGTGCGCTGCCCGGCCGGTCCTGCAGGCCTAAAACAGCGCGTCGATTGCCGTGCCGCGGCTGTCCGCACCGTCCTTCGGTGCGCGGACCTGGCCTGCCGCTAACGGCAAGGCCAGGCGGGGGTTGAGCGGCTCGATCAGCTCCGGCCCGTTGTTCCGCACCGAGTTGACGGCGGTCGAGACCGGATAGGTGGTCAGGCCGCTGACGACGGCGGGCACTAGGAGCGAACGCAGGTCGCTTACGTCTCGGTTAACCGGATCAAGCCATTCGCCCCAGCTAGCCGGATTGATGACCATGGGCATGCGGTCGTGGATGTGACCGAGGTCATCCGGCGCGCTGGTGGTAATGACCGTGGTCGTCCACAGCCAGGCATCCGGATCGTCAGGCGGCACGCTCGGGTCGCGCCACAGCTCATACAGGCCAGCGAACGCCAGCGGACGGCCGTCGGCCCTGGTGATGTAGATCGGCTGCTTCGGCCGGCCGTCCTGCTGCTGCCACTCGTAGTAGCCGTCGGCGGGCAGCAGGCAGCGGCGCTGGGAGAACGCCCGGCGGAACGCCGGCTTTTCCGCCACGGTCTCGGCCCTGGCGTTGATCATGCGGCTGCCGATCTTGGTGTCCTTGGCCCAGAACGGCACGAGGCCCCAGCGAACGACCCTCAACTGCCGCTCCACGGGTACCTCGCGACCGGCCGCCTCGCCGTGCTGGTCAGGGAGGACGACCTTGCGAAGCTCCCCGCTGGCCGCGGCAGGCCCATCGACGCGGCCGTTATCAGTCCCGTCGCGGTCACCTGGCTGCCTGGTCATGACCGCATAGACGGCCTTTGTCGGCGCGACGTTGTAGTCGGGTGCCAGCGGCTGCGCCACGCGGTCGCTCTGCACGCCGAACTCCTCCAGGAGCTCGATGCGCTTACGCGCCGACGCGTATCGACCGCACATGTCCTCACCCTTGACGCCTCATACGCCGACCCCGGCGCAGCAAAGAATCTGCCAGTTCATAGCCAAGATCCGGCTATGCCAAACCTTGACGAGAAACCGGCTTATTTGCCACACCCGCGTGATCGGGATCTCTGATTCTCGCCCCGTATCCCTGACCGCGTCTAGACGTTAACTGGCGGGTACCACATCGAACCGAGCCAGTAATCTCTGGAGACATGCAGCCCTCGCCGCAACCCGACAATGGCTGGGCGGCGCCGGTCGCCGCCTCGGCCATTCACGCCTGCGTGCGGCTCCCAGGGTCGAAGTCCATCACCAATCGGGCCCTCATCCTGGCCGCGCTGGCCACGGGCACGACGAGGATTACCGGCCCGCTCCGGGCCAGGGATACCGAGCTGATGGCCGAAGCCGTTGCCGCCCTGGGCGCGACCGTGCGCGAGACGCCGGGATCCGGCGAGCGCGATCCCGCCGGTCGCGGCGGCTGGCTCGTCGCGCCGCTGTGGTCGGGCATCCGCGACGGGGCATCGGGGGTTCGTCCCCGTGGGCCAGCACGGGCCAGGGTTGACGTCGGCAACGCCGGCACCGTGCTGAGGTTCGTGCCTCCGGTGGCGGCGCTGGCCTCGGCGGACGTCGAGTTCACCGGTGATCCGCGCGCAGCGCAGCGCCCGGTGGGGCAACT
Organism: Streptosporangiaceae bacterium; assembly: GCA_030045215.1. The sequence goes on from JASIBJ010000644.1 coordinate 12,963, forward strand.
GCTCGACGGCCTGCGCCAGCTCGGGGTGGAGGTCGCCGACGGCGGTCGCGGCGCCGTTCCGTTCGTCGTCCGCGGCCGTGGCCGGGTCGCGGGCGGTGCCGTGACGCTCGACGCATCGTCTTCGTCGCAGCTCGTCTCCGGGCTGATGCTAGCGGCGCCGCGCTATGAGACCGGCGTGCGGATCAGCCACCAGGGCGGCCGCATCCCGTCGGCCCCGCACATCGCGATGACCGTGGCGATGCTCAGGGCGGCCGGCGCCAACGTCGAGACGGGCTCACTGGGTCGCCGGGGCAGCAACGGGGCGCCAGACTTCTGGCGCGTCCGGCCGGGACCGCTGACCCCGGGCAGCATCGACGTCGAGCCCGATCTGTCGAACGCGGCCCCGTTCCTCGCCGCGGCGCTGGTCACCGGTGGCACAGTGACCATCCCCGGCTGGCCGGCCGCAAGCCTGCAGGCGGCCGGGCAGATCTTGGACGTGCTCAGCCAGATGGGCGCCGCGTGCTCGACGACGCCGGCTGGGCTGCAGGTGAAGGGCACGGGAAACATCCGGGGCATCAGCGCCGACCTGCGCGATGTCGCCGAGCTCACTCCCGTGCTGACCGCCCTGGCGGCGCTGGCCGACTCACCCTCGGAGTTCACCGGGATCGGGCACCTGCGGCTCCATGAAAGCGACCGGCTGGCCGCGCTGGCCGGGGAGATCGGCGCACTCGGCGGCCAGGTGACCGAGTTGCCCGACGGCCTGCGGGTGCAGCCCAGGACGCTGGTGGCCGCAGACCGGCCGTTCGATAGTCACGACGACCACCGGCTCGTGATGGCGGCGGCGGTGCTCGGGCTCGCCGTTCCCGGCCTGCGCGTGCACAACGCGGGCACGGTCGGCAAGACTTTCCCGGAGTTCAGCCGCCTCTGGCAGCACATGCTGGAGGGCGCCAGCTGAGCCCGGCGAACGGCCACTCCAGGCTGGACGAAGACGATGTGCGGGTCAGGCCGGGCAAGGGCTCGCGACCGCGGACCAGGCGGCGCCCAGCACACGAGGACGCCATCGACGCCTTCGTGACCGGGGTGGACCGTGGCCGCTACCGGTGCTGGACCGGCGACCACGTGGTGACCGCGATGAAGGCTCGTGAGCTGGGCCGCGGTGGCGTCGTGGTCGGTGACCGGGTGCGGCTGGCGGGCGACGTGTCCGGCCAGCCCGGCACCCTGGCCCGGGTCGTCCAGGTGCTGCCGCGGACCTCGGTGCTGCGACGGTCGGCCGATGACGACGATCCGGTCGAGCGGATCATCGTCGCGAACGCGGATCAGCTCGTGATCGTGACCTCGCTGGCGGATCCGCCGCCGCGGCCACGGCTCATCGACCGTTTCCTGGTCGCCTCCTACGACGCGGGCATCGAACCGCTGCTGTGCCTGACCAAGGCAGACCTCGCTTCGCCGGACGACCTCATCGCTACCTATCAGCCGCTCGGGATCAGGTTCCTGGTCACGGGCCGCCCGTTCGGCGACGCGCTCGGCAAGTTGGGCAAGCTGCTGGCCGACCGGATCAGCGTGCTGGTCGGCCACTCGGGCGTCGGCAAGTCAACCCTGGTGAATGCCCTGGTGCCAGCCGCGGAGCGAGCGGTGGGCAGCGTCAGCCCGGTTACCGGCCGAGGTCGGCACACGTCGTCATCGGCGGTCGCGCTGGCCCTGCCGGGCCGCGGATGGATCATCGACACGCCGGGGCTGCGGAGCTTCGGGCTCGCCCACATCGCCGCGGGCCGGGTCGTGTCCGCATTCCCTGAGTTCGCCGACGCGATCGCCGAGTGCGGCCCGGGCTGCAGCCACATCGATGCCGGCTGCGGGCTGGACGACTGGATCGCTAGCCACGGCGGCCCCGCGGCGGCTGCCCGGCTCGACTCACTCCGACGCCTATTGCGCAGCCGTGAGGGTCTCGACCCTGGTGACTAGTGCCGGTCGGTGGCTGCCACCGACCTTCCATCCGGCGGGCGAGCCAGGTGAGGGCGGCCAGGCCGAGGGCGAGCTTGGCCGCACAGACGGGCTCGAGGCCTGGCTGCGGCGGGGACATGGCGCCGGTCAGGCAGAAGCCCGCCTGGGCGGCGATCAGGCCATCGATCGCCCGCGGGTCCAGTCCGGCGGTAACCGGCGACGCGGCCAAAAGGGGCTCAGGGTCGATGCCATCGGCCACGGCACTGGCCAGGAGCAGCACGGTGTCGATGAAGGGGGCGCCTTGGCGGGCGTGAGGCCAGTCGATGAACAGCACGCGGTTGGCGGTCAGCAAGATGTTGTGCGCATACATGTCGAAGTGGACAAGGGCGGAACCGCGGGCGGCCGCCAGCCCGTGCGCCTCTAGTTCCGTCAGAATGCCCAGGTGTTCGGTTGTCCATGGCGCGTAGGTGGCGAGCCGGGCAAGTCGGGCACCATCCGCGGCTAGCCCGGCCCAGCCTCCGAGGCGGCGTTGATCGTTTGGGAGGCCTGGCGCTGACGCCTTGGCTAGGTCGGCTGCCGCCGCGAGGACTCGGGCCAGCTCAGGCTCACGCCACGGGCGGGCAGGCTCGGTTCCTTCGATGCACTCGAACGCCAGGATGACCCAGCCGCCGTCGTCGTCGGAGCCGAGGAACGCCGGGATGGGCAATCCAGGGGGCAGCATCGCGGTTGCCCGCGCCTCGTCTCGGTGCAGGCCAGCCTGGAACGGCCAGGCTGTTGCGTCCATCGCCTTGACGAACGCACTCCGGCCGTCGGCCAGCCGCACGCGCGTCGCGAGCCCTGGCGAGAATCCGCCAGGGCAGTTCGCAACGGCCACCACCGGGCCGCCGACGAGTCGCCCGATCCGCGCCTGCACGTAATCTGGCAACTCCGCCCAGCGCGGTCGGTTCTTGCTGCCACTCATGCGGCCTCCTTGCTGGCGTGATCAATGTGCGCAGCCGAAGGCCAGAAACGAGCGGCGGGAGAAACGCACTCGGGCCAGGAAGCCGGGAGCCAGTCGCTCAACCGGAGGCGGCCACGCATGGCCAGGGTAACCGAGCCACGCAGCGCGGCGCGACTGCCGGCCGAGGCATTTCCACTGTGGAGTAGTAAGCGCTAGCGTTTCCGGGATGGCGGGTTTTGATGGCGACCTAGGGTTCGCCCACGTCCTGGCGGACGCGGCGGACGACATCACGATGCGCCGGTTTCGCTCGCTCGACCTGCGCGTCGAAGCCAAGCCCGACCTGACCCCCGTGACCGACGCGGACTTGGCGGTCGAGGAGTCGCTGCGCAACGTGCTGAGCCGCGCCAGGCCGCGAGATGGGATGCTCGGCGAGGAGTACGGCCGGACCGGCTTGAGTCAGCGGTGCTGGGTCATCGACCCGATCGACGGGACCAAGAACTTCGTCCGTGGCGTGCCGGTCTGGGCCACCCTGATCGGGCTGATGGCCGAGGACGAGGTGATCGTCGGCGTCGTGTCCGCCCCGGCGCTTGGACGCCGTTGGTGGGCCGCGCGCGACGGCGGCGCCTGGAGCGGGCGGAGCCTGACGAAGGCGACCGCCTGCCGGGTGTCAGCCGTGTCTAGCCTGTCGGACGCGTCCCTGTCCTTCTCCGGTCTCTCGAGCTGGGAGCGGGCCGGGAAACTGATGGACCTGCTCGGCCTGAGCCGTAAGGTCTGGCGGTCGCGCGCTTACGGCGACTTCTGGTCGCACGTGCTTGTAGCCGAGGGCGCGGTGGACATTTCCGCAGAGACCGACGTGACCCTCTGGGACCTGGCCGCCCTGCAAATTATTGTCGAGGAAGCCGGCGGAGCGTTCACCGATTTGGCCGGTATACCCCGGCCGGACTGCGGCAGCGCGGTCTGCACCAACGGCCTGTTGCATCAGGAGGTCCTGAGCCTCCTTGGTGGCGTCGAGCCGGATTGAACACGGCCCGGTTGTCGCGGGGTCCCCGATGTACGCGGAAGCGTATAACTATCGCATACGCCGCATCACCGCGGCCAATTCCAGGGTTGCCCTGAGGCGCAAGCTGACGGATGCTGGGAGACTAAGTCACAAACGCACAAGCATCCGGCGGTCGCCGCTGCTCGCGCACCTGGCCGGGCGTAGCGGCCATCAGGCCAGGGCGAGGAGAGATGCGCATGAACGTCCAGGACGGGATGACCAGGGTCGTCCTCAGTATCGGTCCGGCCCATACGCTGCGGGATGCCGCGAGGCTCATGTCCGAGCGGCGAGTCGGAGCGGCAGTCGTGGTAGATCCTGAGCACCCGAGCATCGGAATCCTGACAGAACGCGACATCCTGGATTCGGTGGGCCGGGGTCAAGACCCCGACGCCGAGCTCGTCGCGGACCACCGCACCGCGGATGTCGTGTTTGCCTCGCCGATGTGGACTCTTGAGCAGGCCGCGGCGGCCATGGTGGGCGGGAACTTCCGGCACCTGATCGTCGTCGACGGCACGGAGGTTACGGGGCTGCTGTCCATGCGCGACATCGTGCGGTGCTGGTCGGGCACGACGAGCGTCGGCGCAGGGGTGGAGGCCGGAGCGACCGTCTGACACCGTCGGGCGCGTACCGGACGGTGGCGAGCCGGCACAGCTAGGCAGCCGGACGCCTAAGCGGCAGTGCGCAGTTTGGCGTCCTCCGGCTGCAGCCGGTGGCGGTCCATCCAGCCACGCAGCCGGTGAGCGTGCGCGGCGATCTCGGCCGGCGGCACCGCGATGACCGGGCAGGCGGCGTGAGCGAGGCAGTACCTGGCGACACGACCGCCGGCCAGCATGCGCAGCGTGCCGTGGCGGCCTGCACCGATCACGAGCACGTCGCCGGGCTCGCGGGCAATCTGCGTGAGCGCGTAGCCGGCCTCGCCCTTCACGATCGCGGGGCGGAACTCCAGGCCATCCGGCTGCCCGCCGAAGGCGAGGCTGATGGCCTGCCGGAGCCGGTCCCTTGCCGCCTGCTTCCAGACGGCCCGCATTTGCGCGTTCGGGTACCGGCGATCGGCCATTTCGCCGCCTGGCGGCGTCCAGGCCAGCACTGGTACCAGCTCGGCCTCGTGATCCCTGGCCATCTCGGCCGCGTGCCGGACTGCCAGCAGGCTCCCCGGTGAACCGCTCACACCGACGACGACCCTCCGCACGAACACCTCGAACTCCTCTCCAGACGATGACGCTTCCAGTCAATCCGAGACGCGCGTGGTCAGGCGGCTGCTAACAGCCTCCATGCGCGCCTGGCCCCTGGCCTAACGGCATTCATGCGTCCTGAGTGACCTGGCTCGCAGGCCTGGTCACCTGCTGGCTTGAGGACGGCTCGGCAGTTATGCGGGAGGGCAGCCTGGTTGCCGACACGGCCGCAGACGCGATTACCGCAATGGCCAGGTTCAGCGCGGCACTCCGGCCAATCCAAGCCGCCACCAGGCTTGCGAGCAAGGCACCCACCAGGATCGCTGCCTGCACCAGGGCCGAGTACGCGGCGCTGATTCGGCCGAGAACGCCGTCCTCGGTGCGCCGTTGAATGACGGTCTTCTCGAGCATCAGGAAGGCGCCGCCGCCGAGGCCGACCAGGCCGATAAAGAGGAACGCGAGCCAGAACACGTGCACGTCGAAGAGGCCGGTGAACGCGATTACGAGCAGACCGATGAGCGCGAGCACGCAGGCGCGCAGGTGCGCGCTGGCGCAGGCCCGCCGTCCGAGATAGGTGCTCAGCAGGTATCCGACTTCGAGCGCCGCGAAGAGTTCCCCGATGCTCGCCGCCCGCGCGTGCAGACTGCCGACGACGTACGGCACGAGCAGCGCCGAGCACGCGCCGTTGCCGAGCATGAACAGCGCTGAGGTGAGGAGCAGCACGGTGACCACCCGGTCGCGCCGCAGAGCCGCGATCCCCGTTCGCAGGTCGACAGCGATATCGCGCAGACGGCTGAACCACGGCGCCACCGACGCCGGCCCAGCAGAGGTCAGCTCGCCAGAGGTCAGCCCGCCAGGAGCCGGCCCGGCGCCCGCCCCTGGAACCGCAGCCCGCAAGGGACGGATGAGCGCGGCCAGCGCCGCCGCGGCCACATAGGTGGCCGCGTCGGCGAAGACCGGCAACCGGAGGCCGCCCACCGCATAAAGCACGCCGCCAAGTGGCGCACACGCGAGCCCGATGGCGCTGCTGGCTGCAGCCGACCACGCGTTGGCCGTCGCGAGGTCGCTGTCGCGGCCCACCAGGGCGGGCACAAGGGCCTGGTAGGCGGGAGCGAAGAAGGCGCCGACGCAGCTCTCCGCGAAGATCGCCGCCAGCACCAGCCATAGCTGGCTCGGGTGCACGGCGAGCGGCAGCAGCGATACGGCGCCGGCACCCAGCAGGTTCGTGCCGATCACGACGCGTCGCCTGGACCACCGATCGGCGAACACGCCACCGACTGGTCCGAGCACCAGCAGCGGCACGGTCCCCGCCACCACGGTCAGGCCGGTGTCCCTGGCCGAGCCGGTGAGGTGGAAAACGTAGACGGGGACCGCTACCTCCAGGAGCCAGTTGCCGCCGCTCGACAGAACCTGACTCGCCCACAACAAGCCGAAGGAGCGGTTCCTGCAGATGATCATCTTGCGTATCGTGCTGCTAAGCCACCGCACGGACGGTCCTCCGGATCGAGGCAGGGTTATCTCTGTAGAATAGTTTTCTGGATGACTGTCTTGTCAAGATTGGGGGATGAGATGGCCGACCCGACTCTGCTCGGGTATCAGTTGCGCGGCCTGCGCGCCGCCGCCGGGCGGACCGTTGCCTCGGTGGCCAGCGACGCGGGCTTGTCCGTCCCCTACATCGCCAACCTGGAGAACGGCCGCGGCAACCCGACGATCGCGGCCCTCGACCGGCTTGCGACTGCCCTTGGCGCAGACCTCGAGGTCAGCCTGGCGCCGACCGCAGCCGACAGGGGTGGGAGCAGGACAGCCACGCCGCCGTCGCTCGTGCGCCTCGGCCGGAGCCGGAGGTTCCAGCGCGACGCCGCCGTACTGGCGGAGTCACTCGGCGCCGATGCAGGTGAGTTCTCGGTTCGGCTTATCGGAGCGCTGGCTGGGCTGGCCGCGGCTCTCGGCGTCGATCCGGGAGAAACCGGCTGGGGTCGCCTGCTGGACGCCCTCCTGCTGATCGTGATGCATCCGATTCCGCCCGCCGGAGCGCCGACCGACGCCGAAGGTCGCGCCGGCGCCTGAAAGGTAAGAACTTGCCGAATAGCCAGTCGCCGGCATTGCCGGAAGAAGCTCACGACGAGGTCCGCGCCGTGACGCAGCGACACCTGGAGGCCGTCGACGCGGTCGCGCCCGGCCTGATCCGCGCGCTGTACCTGACCGGGTCGGTAGCGCTCGGCGACTATCAGCCGGGCCGCAGCGACATCGACTTCATGGCGTTCACCTCGCGACCCTGCGGTGAGGCCGACATCGAATTGCTATGCGGAGTGCACGCCGCGTTGCCGACACCGACCTCTTACGACGGCAGCTACGTCACCTGGTGCGACCGGCCCGAGGCACCCGACGACGAGCCGGTGCGGCCGCACGTAGTCGGCGGTGAGTTCAGGGTGGCGGAGAACTCCGCGCTGACGCCGTCGACCTGGACCGAATTCGCTAGGTACGCGATCGCGGTGCGCGGGCCCGCGGCGGGCAGCATCGGCGTCACCGTCAGCCGGGAACGGCTCAACGAGTGGAACCTCGGCAACCTGAACGGCTACTGGAACGACCTCGCGGATGCGGGCGCGAAGGTCCTCGCTGAGCGCGACCCCGCTGGATCCGCTCGCGCGGAGACTGTGGCGTGGGCAGTGCTTGGCGCTCCGCGGCTGCATTACACGCTCGCGACCGGGGACATCACGTCCAAGACCGGCGCCGGCCGGTGGGCGCTCGAGCAGTTCCCCGAGTACGGCGAGCTTGTGGCCGCGGCCCTTGCCTGGCGCGCAACCGGAGAGGGCGAGTTCACCAACGCCGCGGCGCAGCGCAGCGTTTTCTTCGTCCGCGCTGTGGTCGCTGACGCCAACCGCCGCTGGGCAGCCGACTGAGCGTGCCTGGATAGCTCTTGTCTGGCCGGCGAGCCATAAGCCGGGGGAACCGGCCGATCACCCGGAGGTGGCCCTGCCCGACGAGCGTTACCTGGGTCCGAGCCCGTACGGATTCCAGCTCGCGGCGTTTCTCGGTCACTTCGAGCGCAGCCAGGTACCCGGTCACTGGAGATGGTCAACCAATGGCGGCGCCTGAGAGCACAGCCGCGGTCTCGGCCAGCCGCATCGCGTAGCCCGCCTCGTTGTCATACCAGGCCGCGACCGAGACCAGGTCACCGCCGGATACGGCGGTAAGCGGCAGGTCGATGACCGAGGACGCCGTATCGCCGACGATCCTGGCCGACGCGAAGCCTTCGTGCAGGACGCCCATGATGCCGCGCAGCGGGCCGGACGCGGCGGCGGTGAACGCCTCGTTCAGCGCCGCGACCGTGGTCGCCGTCTCGACCCTGACCGTGAGTTCCACGATGCTGCCGGTCCGGACCGGCACGCGGTAGCCCCGTCCGGAGACCAGCAGGTCAGGCCAGATGAACTTCAGAGCCCGTGATGCGCCGGAGACTGACGGGATCGTGTTCTCGGACGCGGCCTACGAATCACGCCGGTCCGTCATCGGCTGATCGGTCAGCGCCTTGCTGTTGGTATAGGCGTGCACGGTGGCAAAGAAGCCGTCCCTGATGCCGACGGTCTCGCGCAGCACCTTGATCACCGGGGCGAGCGCGTTTGTCGTGCAACTCGCCATGCTCACGATCCGGTGCCTGGCGGGGTCGAAAGCGTCCAGGTTGATGCCCGGCAGCAGCACGGCGTCGCAGTCGTCGAGCGTCTTGCTCGCCGCGCTGACCAGGACCCGGCTCGCGCCCCGGTCCAGGTGCGCCTGCGCTCCGGCCCTGACCGTCGCTCGGCCGGTGCAGTCGATCACCACATCGACGCCGAGCTCACGCCAGTCGGGATCGTCGCGCCGCGCGTCCACCCAGTGAATGGACGCATCCCCGATGACAAGGCTGCCGTCCTCGGCCCGCACGGGGTCACGCCACCGGCCGTAATTGGTGTCGAACTCGAACAGCGCCGCCATGATGTCAGCCGCCGCCACATCGACGATCACCGCCGGCGTGAACAGCTTGGCCGCGAGCGCCGCCTTGACCGCCGACCTGCCGATCCGGCCGAACCCAACGACGGCGATCCCCGGCATCTGTCCGCCCTTCCCTGACTGTCATCCGAGCACTCAACTGCAATTCACAGCGTAACGAGGTCATCTGCGGTGCCTCAGGCGTCCGCCGCGGCAGCGCCGCCTCAGGCCGGCGCCGACTCGTCGTTGCTTGCTTGCAGGTACGCCACGGCGAGCCGGTCCCGGCCGGTCCCGGTCTCGACCAGCGGACGCAGGCGTGCGGTGAAGGTGGCCTTCTCCTGGTCGGTCAGCGCCTGGTCGAGAACCTCGGCCAGCGGGGGAACCAGCGGGTTGCCCGACATGCGCAGGAACCGGCCCCACGGCACGGGGACGCGCGATGACTTCACCGTCACCTGCAGCTCCAGGTCGACCTTGGCGAACCCGGCCTGCTCCGCAAGCCGGACCAGATCGCGATCGTCGAAGTCCGTCATCGGGTCCCCGTCGGGCTGGTATGTCCGGAACACGGCCCTGACCTTCTCCATGACCGGCGCCAGAGGGCCGACGTCATAACCCATGAAGGTATCCATCTCGCATGCGTGCATGAGTACGTTGATCGGCTCGAACAGGCTGATGCGCCCGCCTGGCCGCAGCACCCGGCGGAACTCGCTGAATGCCGTCGCCTTGTCCTTGACGTAGATCAGCACCGACCTTGTCGTGACGACGTCCACTGATGCATCGCCGATGCCCTCGAGCCGGTCCGCGCTCGCCTGCACGAACTCGCACCGGCCAAGCTGCCCGGTCACCTCGGCCGCCTCCCGGCAGTGGTCGAGCAGGTCTACGGAGACGTCAGAGAAGATGACGCGGCCGGCCGGGCCCAGGCGGTCGAGCGCGCCGAACGCGATCAGCCCGTCCCCGCAGCCGACGTCCAGCAGCGTGTCGTCGGGCCGGAGTTCGGCGCGATCCAGCACGTGGTCACGGGCCGGGTGCAGCGAGTTGGCCAGCATCTGTTCGCGGTACTCCGCGTCGCCGCCGTGCCGGACTTCAAGGAGCCAGCGATGCCACTGATCACGTGCTTCCGTCACGCTTCACCATCATGACTGAACTCAGGAACGGCGGCATCCCAGCGATCGCCCCAGGAAGTCTTCCTGGCCCGGCGGTACGCCTCGCCCTTGCTCTTGCCGACGGGCAGCTTCGTGGCGCGGCCGTCCCGGGAGCAGAGGTCGAGCGTCACCAGGTTCTTGCGCTGCTGCGGCCGGCGAACGACCCGGCCGGCCGGCCGGTCCGGCGAACCGACGCCGGGTCGCGCGGCCGCCACGTAGCTGAACTTCTCGTCCTCGTACGGCAGATCCGCGCCCTTGACCCGCCGGTGGATGGCCGAGCGCTGAAGCCGTGCCGCGAAGTGACACCAGTCCCCCGGCACCTCCAGCGGGCAGCCGAGCTGGTGCGGGCACGGGGCCACGACCTGGTACCCAGCAGCCAGGAGCCGGGCACGGGCCGCGAGGATCCGGCGGTGGCCCGCGGGCGTGCCCGGCTCGAGCAGAAGCACCGCCGGCGCGGCCGCGGCGGCAAGCTCGGTCAGCCGCTGCTGCTGCGGCTCGGCCAGCTCGCCCAGCACATAGGCGGCGACGGCCAGGTCGGCGGAGCCTGGCGCCGCCGTCTGCCCGGCGTCGAGACGCCAGTGGCACCAGGCCGCGCCGCGCAACGCGGCCGAGTCGGACTCGGCCAGGATTGCCTGGCCCAGCCTGATGGCCTCGCTGGACTGCTCCAGCAGGGTTAGTCCGGTTGCGGCCGGCAGCTGATCGGCGATGGCCCACGAGGCACCGCCCGTTCCCGCCCCGAAGTCCAGCACCAGGCCCGGAGTCCAGCCGGGCAGCCCGCGCCGCATCTGCGCGAACGCAGCGCCCGCCGCCGCAGCCGTCGCCGGCATCCGGTACGCGGCGTACGCCGCCACCTCCCGCGCGGAGGCAAGCACGGGGGCGGCGGGCACCTCGCCCGATCGGTAGGCCTCCATCAGCCGCTGCACCCCGGCCGCCAGGCTGGCCAGACCAGTTCCCTGCAGGCCTGCCTGCACGGCATCGGTCAGCGTTCCCGCTCCCTCCGCAGCGCTCATAAGGCAACGGTAGGGCGCGGCGACGGCCTACAGATGGGAACGAGCTGTCACCGGGGCCAGTGTCAGTCCGACCGCGCAACCCCAGAACTCGCCGGCCTGCTCGGCCTGGTCCTTCAGCTCGCGGTCCTGGCTCGCGGTCAGCTCGCCGAATGGCTCGACCGTGATCGCGAGCCTGCGCCCGGTCCGGCGCTGATGCCAGAGCCCGGCGACCACGCCGTCGACCAGCAGGACGGGCTTCGTGCCGGCCTGGCCTCCAGCCCTCCCTCCGACCAGACCACGCTCCGCCGCCACGCCAGGAAACAGCCTCCCTCGCGGCCGGCCGCCGACCACGTAAGCGTCGAAGTAGGGCAGCAGCCGAACCCCGCGCGGCCGGTCAGGAGCGCGCCAGGGCCCGGCAGCTAGCCATGCCCGCGTCCCGGCCAGTTCGACCTCCTGCAGGCGGTCCGCGTGCGCGGCGAAGACATCGGCCGCCATGCTCGCTGGCAATCCCACCCAGCGACCGAAGTCGTGCGCGGTGGCCGGCCCGTAGGCGCCCAGATACTGGCTCACGAGCCATCCGAGTGCCGCCTCGGCAGCGGCCGGCTCGAACCCCGGCAGCCACCGGCGCGGGCTGGTGTAGGTGACCTTCCGGTCCCGGCCGGGCCCGAAGCAGAGCACGCCGCGCGCGGCGGCGAGCGTCAGCGCCTGCCGCCAGCGCGGCCACATCCCGGTGAACGCCGGGATCACCTCGTCAGCGGCCCAGCTGCCACAGTGCCCGACGACGGCCTCGCCCAGCTCGTCGACGGTGAGCTCGTCCGCTGCCAGCGCCAGCCCCATGGCTTCCACGACAGAAACAGCCTGATCGGGTGTCAGGTACGTGCTGGCCGGTCCGCTCGTGTTCTGCGGCAGCGCGGACAGCGCGCCGGTCCACAGAGGCAGGTCAGCCGCCGGCAGCAGGTGCACGGTGCCCCGCGGGCCGAACGTCTTGACCAGGCTGCGTTCTTTCCACAATGCCGACCGCACGTCGGCGCAAGTCGAGCCGGCCAGCCGCTGACCGATCGACCACTCCGCGGCCGTCATGACTTGGGCGTGCGCGCCGCAGATGCGGCCCGCGATCTGCGCCGGCGTGGCGTCCCCGAGCGGCTCGGACAGCGCGTGACGCTCCAGCCGGGCGGCAGTGACCTGCGCCCAGGACAGCTGCGGCCGCAGGCTCATGGAGCCAGCCTCCCAGCCGCTGCCGACAGTGCCCGCAGACGACCGCGTTCCGGGTCAGTCGCAGGGCAACTTAGGCTGCTGGGCATGACCGGACGTAGCTGGATTGACGACCTCCCGGACGAGATGGCGGGCCAGAAAGCGATCATGCACCGGCTGCTGGACGCCTGCGAAGCCGACGACCGGATTCGCTGGCTGGCGGTTGGCTGCTCGGTCGGCCGGGGCGCGGGCGACGCGCTGTCCGATCTGGACATGGCCCTCGGGGTCCGCGACGACGACTTCGATACCGCCATTACCGACATCAGGACCGTCGTCGACGGGCTGGCCGAGCTGGTCGACAGCTACCATCACGTACTGCCGGAAGTGACCGGTCCGCACGAGCGGATCTTCGCCCAGTACGCGGACCGATGCCAGATGGATCTGGTCGTGTTCCCGGCCTCGGTGGACGTCGGCACCGGCCCGAGTATCGCTGTCCTGTATGACCCCGACGACACCATCGTGGTGCGGACCGAGCGCCCCCCGGTAACGCCCGAGCAGGTGCGCGAATGGGCATTCCGCGGCTGGTGCTGCCTCGCCGACGTTGGCAAGTACCTGCGGCGCGGCTCGGCGTGGGAGGCGTTGGCCCAGTTGCACGAGGCGCGCAATTGCTGGTGGCGGCTCTGGGCCCTCGCACACGACGTGCGGGACGCGCGCTATGGCATCGTCAGCATCCTGGACTTCGCGCCGGGGATAGTGCCGGCTGATGTGGCCGGAACAGTACCCAGACTGGATCTCGCCGAGCTGACGTCGGCCGCGCGGAAGCTGGCCGAACTCCTTGGCGGCATCGGCGCCCACCTGCCGCCGGAGTACCGCGCCGTGCTTCCGGACGCGATGGCGGCCTATATCCTCGCGGACCTGGAGTCCCTTACGGCCGCCGGCGGCCCCGAAGAGAGCCGGGCACCCGCAGACTGCACGCTGCCGACGGCGGAGCGGCCCATACGGGCAGCGGAGTTCAGCGACCTGTTCAGGGACGCGGTCCTGACGGTGGACCGTCCGGAGACCGGCAGGCTCAGGCTGGCGCTGCGACCGGGCCGGGACACCGCCAGCCGGGCCGCCGCGCTGAGTGCGGCCGAGACGGAGTGCTGCTCGTTCTTCACGTTCACGCTGACGGTCGGGAACGACAGTCTGTCCCTCGACATCTCGGTGCCGCCGTCCAGGACCGAGATCCTGGACGCGCTGGCCGGCCGGGCCGGGGCAGCGGTCGCGGCGAGCTGAACCCGGGCCGCGCGACAATCCCGTAGCGCGGCGCCGCCGGCCGGGGCAGCATCGAGCAGTGGTCCAAGCTCGACAGGACACGGCCGCACTGCTGGCCGAGTGGGGCATCGGCCCCGGCGCGGAGGTCACCCCGGCCGCGCGCGGATCAAACAACCGGACCGCGCTGGTATCGCAGGGCGACCGGCGCTGGGTACTGCGAGTCAGCCAGAACCTGTCGGCCGGCCAGGTGCTGGCCGAGCACCGGCTGCTGGCGCGGCTGCGCGTGAGTGACCTGCCGTTCGCGGTGCCCGAGCCCAAGCCGGCGCTTACCGGCGACACGGTGGTCGAGACGGCCGGCGGCCCGGCGACGTTGTGCTGCTGGATCGCCGGCGTGCGCCCTGATCCCCGCGGCGAGCCGGCCCTCAAGCGGATCGGCGCCGGCCTCGGCGGGCTGAGCGCTGCGCTGCGCAACGTGCCGCTCGGTGACGCGCCGCAACGCTGGGGGGACGGTCCGCTGGCAGCACTCCCCGTGGGCGTCGGAGCCGATCAGCTGATCGCCGAGCTGACGGCGGCCGGCGCCAGCGCCCAGGAAATGCGGCTGCTGGCATCATCGGCCGCGAGAGCCGACGCCTGGTATCAGTCCGCGGCGGGTGATCTCCCGGTTCAGATCGTGCACGGCGACGTCGGCCCGTCGAACGTGCTCGTCGACGAGCGGTCAGGCGAGCTCACCGGAGTGATCGACTTCGAGATCGCCGGCGCTGACTACCGGGTGCAAGACCTTGTCGCCGCGCTCGCGCTCTGCGGCGCGCTGGAAGGACCGGATTGGCCGGGCCGGGCCACCGCCCTCATGTGCGGCTTTACCGGCGTCGTGCGGCTGGATGCCGCTGAGATCAACGCCGTGCCCGAACTGCTGATCTGCCGGGCCGTCGGGTCGACGCTGTGGCGCGCGGGCCGGTGGCGCCGTGGCCTGGCCGAAATCGACGATGTCGCCCAGCGTCTGCACGTACTGGCGGCCACGGTGAGGTTCGTCTCGGAGGCGGGCGACCTGATGCGTGACCTGCTGGCGCGGTTGCCGTGTGCAAGCTGATGCGCAAGCCCTTGTGAGGCCCTCCGAGCCAGCGCGGCGGCCAGTGCGACAATCTTGGGACAGCGGCCAGTAGCCGACGGCGGTATGCAGGTGATTGTCGGGTATGAGACATGATGACCAGGAGGGCTCATGGATGAGGAGCGGGCGCGCGCGCTGCTTGTCGCCGAGCGGGCCGAAGTCCAGCAGTTGCTGAGCGACACGAGGCGAGCCGGAACGGAAGACCGCGAGGCCGAGGCGGACACCCTGGACATCTCCGACGCCGCTCAGCCGCTGACCGCGGAGGGAATGGACGACGCCGTGGCGGAGAGCCTCCGCGACCGGCTCGCGGCCCTGGACCGGGCGCTGAAGCGGCTGGACGAGGGAACCTACGGTTTCTCGGTTCGCAGTGGTGAGCCGATCCCGGACGAGCGACTCGAAGCCGATCCAGCCGCGGAACTCACGGTTGCGGAGGCGCGGAGCCAGCGTTAGCCCGGGCCGCTGTCTTCATGGGCGTGGATTGCTCTCCGGTGTCGGCTCCTGACCGGCGATGGCGCCAGTTCGTTCCCGCGCCGGAAATCCGGTAGCCAGGTCCAGGTCTATCTCGGCGGGATCGCCGGCTCGCCACGCGACATGCTGGTCCGGCCGGACGAGCAGGAACTCCTCGCGCCACGGGTAGCCGGGAGGCGGCTCGAGCAGCGTGAGCGGAATGCCGCGCGCGCGGGCGCGGGCGGCCACCGGCGCCGCGGGCTCGGTCGGCCCGAGGAGCGTGAAGCCGGGGCCGAGCCGGTCGTACAGGGACGAGCCGTCGGGCAGCCACGCGTGCGGCAGCCGCGCCCCCGGCTCGGCGGTCGGC
>JASIBJ010000645.1 GCA_030045215.1 Streptosporangiaceae bacterium
GGCGAAGGCGGCGGCGACGCCGACCCACACCCAGGAAGGCCGGAACCGGGTACCGAGCACCAGCGAGGCGAACATCGTCTTGTCCGGTAGCTCGGCTAGGAACGTCAGCCCGAACGCGATGGCGATCACGGCGACGTAGTGCACGGGAGCTTCCCTCGGTCCGGTTCTGCCGGCCTCGGGACTCCGGGGGGAGACACTTCGGCCGGATGCGTTCTGCAGCCGAAGGTCTCATCCACCACATACCGTGGCCCGGTGGCCGGGCGCTCGCGCGCCGGGATTGTCGGCCAGCCGACGAGGGACTACTCCCCTTCATGATCAGTCTATCAGCCGGAACCCTCGTCGCCCAGATAGTCAGTCAAGCGGGGGAACGATGGGCTTTCTCGGGCTGGCTTTGCTGCCGGGTAACTGTCGTTCGTGGCCGGGCCCGCAGGCACCCGTGGGATGGCCCCGGCCTACTACGGCGCTGGCCGCGGCGCATGACCTGAAGGTGTTCTTCGCGGGCTGGCGCGTCGGCGGCCAATTACGGGATCTCCACACGTTGAGTTGTGAGGCGTACACTTCCGATGTGAGCGAAAAGGTCCCGGATAGCGCCGCTCATGACCCTGATCACGCATTATCGGATGACAGCGGGACACATCCGGAAGTCGTTGCAAGCCAGGACGCGAGCGCAAAGAAGTCCAGGAAATTACCTAACTGGGCGAAGTTCACCATTGGTGCAGTTGTTACCGCCGTAATCGGTATCGTCGTTCCCAGTCTCTATTCTGCTCTCAAGGACGCCGTCGCCGTCACCCTTCCGCCGAATCCGATATTGGAGCACGTGAGCCAGATTGTCGGGCCGGGCTGGGAGGTTACCGTGCCCGACCCGCAACGGCTTAGTCCGCTGGTGAATGACATCGGCGGCTGCGCTGCGTTGCATGCCGCCGCGGTGCAGGCGGGCGGTGCCGACGACTACGGCAGTACGCTGACGATTCTGGTACAGGGGAACACCAGCAGCGGCGTGACCATCACCGGAATGCATGTGCACATCATCCGAAGGGGCGCTCCCCTGGGCGGGGCCTTCGTGTTCTGCCAGAGCGCGGGAATCGAGGAGGCGCTGCCGATCAACTTCAACTTGAATCAGTCGGCACCCGTTGCCCTCGGGCCGCCGAAGTCGTTCGGAAGTCCGCCAGGTCCGTCGTTTTTCGCGAACGGCTCTGTCGTTCACCTCAGCGATGGCGAGGTCTTCCCGTTCAAAGTTGGCGCGACCATATCGGCCGGCAGCTCTGTGCAGTGGGTGATCGAGGCGACCGTAGTCATTGACGGTAAGACGGGCACGGTGACGATAACCGACAACGGCAGGCCGTTCGAGACCACCGCCTCGCTGCCGCTGAGCGACTACAGCGACCTGTATGAGTACGACTGGGCCATGCAGGACCGGCTGCTGCACTATCGCGCTGATGCGACCAACCCCGACGGGTGCGCGGCGAACCTCGCCCTCCACGCCCTTCGTACCCAGGGCCTGACAGCTTCCGCGCAGGTGCTGACGGTCGACTGCTCATCCGACCTTGCGCACGTCGAGGTATGGGTTCCCTCTGAGCGCTGCATCGTCCACTACTTGGGCTTCCATCGGGGGTCTGCCTGGACGTTCTTTGCGTCACGTTCGATATGCCCGGGGAATAACAGCATCGGTGCTCTCTTCAGCCAGGCGACGATAGCTCACTTCGGCGGGAGCCCGCAGGCGTTCGAAAACGCCTTTGGCCCGTATATCGTCAGCTCGTCAGCTATTCCGGCTAACCCAGGACCCTATGACCACGTCCCGCAGCTATCAGTTCAAGCTCTGGCGCAGCGGGCCGGCTGCAGCTCCGTCGAACTGTCCCCTCGGTCCAGCGCCGAGGGAAGCGCCAGCCAGACCGGGACATGCGAGGCGGACGGCGTGGGTTTCCTTGTATTGACGTTCAAGAGCTCGTTGGACAGGAATGATTTCGCGGCCGACCAGTACGATTCCTCGTCACTGCCGGGTCGTGTCATCGCGGGCAGAAGCCTGCTTGTCATCGGGCCGACGTGGCTCGTGTTCGGAGGGCCTGTTAGCGATTACATCGAGGGCCTGTCGCCTGTGCAATTCGCTCGGCATGTCGGTGGCGAGGCTGGCGTGTACGAGTTCGCCGGAGCGGGGCACGTCTTCCGCAATGAAGTTCCTACGATTCAGGACGGCCTGCTGTAGCACCGCGGCGTATCACCCGCTCTACGTTGTCGACACGGTTCGGACACACAGTTTCTTTCATTCTCAATCTCGAGAATGTTGTCAGTACTGAGATTGATAACGTAGGCTGCTCCCCGTGGCCGGTTCCGCCGACTTGCTGCTCCACCCGGTGCGCCTGCGCGTACTCCAGGCGTTCCTCGG
Source organism: Streptosporangiaceae bacterium (assembly GCA_030045215.1). Next base: position 2,381 of record JASIBJ010000645.1, read on the forward strand.
TGACCGCGCGCTGACAACCTCGCAGCTGAGCGCGGAGCTGGCCGACATCCCGCCGGCCAGCCTCTACCGGCACGTGGCCCGCCTGGTCGAGGCCGACGTTCTCCGGGTGGTAGCAGAGCGCCGAGTGCGGGGCGCGGTTGAGCGGACGTACGTACTCCGGATCGCCGCGGCCAGGGTCCAGCTGGACGAGATCGCCAAGATGACCGCCGAGGACCACCGGCAGATGTTCATGGCGTTCACGGCCGGCCTGCTGGCCGCCTTTGACCGGTACCTGGCGCGCGGTGACATCGACCTGGCCCGCGACGGCGTCGCCTTCGCGATAGACGCCGTCTGGGTCGATGACGCCGAGTACGCCGAAATGATGCGCGAGATCTACACGGCGCTGCTGCCCCGGCGCGCGAACGGGCCGAGAAGCGGCCGCAAGCGCCGCATGATCGCGTCCGTGCTGATGCCCGCCGACGAGACACCCGCTGCCGAAGAGAGGCCCGACCCATGAGCACCCAGGACGTGACCTTCGACAGCGGCGGCTGCACGCTCGCGGGCACTTACGCGGAGGCCGCGCAGCCCGTGGCGGCCGCACTGCTCATTCAGGGCTCCGGCAAGACCGACAGGGACTCCGACGTGCACCTGCCTCTGCATCAGATGCTGCGGGGCGGCATCACCAGGGAGATCTCCGATGCGCTCGTGGCAGCACGGGTGTCGACGCTCCGCTTTGACAAGCGCGGCGTCGGTGCCAGCGACGGGGATTTCCTGACCACCGGGATGGCGCAGCGGCTGGCCGACGTCCAGGCCGGCCTCGGCTGGCTCGCGGCCAGGACAGCCGGACTGCCGCTGCTGGCCGTCGGGCACAGCGAGGGGACGTACTATGCCGCGCTGCTTGCCGCCGACGGTGAGGTTGCCGGAGCTGCGCTGCTGTCTGGCCCGGCGCGAACCGGTGCCGAGGTCATGGCCTGGCAGTCCGAAAAGCTGGCGGCCAAACTGCCGGGTTGGGCCAGGCTCGTCCTGCGGCTCATGCGCACCGACGCCATCAGGCTCCAGCGCAAGAACCTGGACAAGATCCTGGCATCGACCAAGGATGTCGTCCGCCTTCAGGGCGCGCGCGTCGGCGCGCGCTGGGTCCGCGACTTCGCGGCCTGGGATCCGAAGCCGGCACTCTCCCGCATCACCGTGCCGGTGCTCGCGATCACCGGCGGGGAGGATCTGCAGGTGCCGCCCGCCGACGTCGAGACGATCGGGGAACTGGTCCGCGGGCCGTTCGAAGGTCACGTCGTCGGCGATCTCAGCCACATGCTCCGGCCCGATCCGGACTCGCTGGGACCACGCGGGTACCGGCGCGCGGCCAGGCAGCCGGTGAGCGCCGAGGTCCTTGATCTCATCACCGGCTGGGTCGGCCGGCAGTGGGGCGCGCCGCCTGCCGCGGACCGAGCACGCTTCCGGATGACGCGGGCGGCCGGACCGCGCACGCAGCCGGACGGGGAGTGCCGATGACGAGCGACCTGCTGGCAGTCGGCCTGACCACGGCGGCCGCCCCGCCGCTGCCGCTCAGCCCTGGGCGACCAGCGTGGAGCTGGCCGAGCCCGGCGTGATCAGGATCGAGGCCACGGACATCGAGGCGGGCGAGCGCGGTGTCCCGGCGGTCGTAGCCGGCTGCGGGGCGCGACTGGTGTCCTTCGAGCCGGCCGACGCTGACCTTGAGTCGGCGTTCCTCGCCCTCACCGGCGCACGCAAGCGGGCAGCGAAGTGACGGCAGGAACGCTGTCGCGGCTTCGGCGACCGGCGAGGCACATGAGCCTGTGGCGGCTGGAGTGGCTGCGGCTGACCCGGACGCCGCGGGCGATCGCACTGGCGGCCATATTCCTCTTCATCGGCCTGATCGAGCCGATCATCACTCGGTATCTGCGTGACATCGTCGGCCGCCTGAGTCACGGCACCCGGATCTCGCTGCCGCTAGCGTCGCCTGCCGACGGGCTGAACAGCTACGTCAGCGAGATCACGCTCGTCGGGCTGATCGTCGTCGTCGCGGTCGCGGCCGGAGCCCTGACGTTCGACACGCGGCCAGGCATCTCCACGTTCCTGCGCACCCGGGTCAGCAGCATGAAGAGGCTCGTGCTCCCCCGGTTCGCCGTCACCGCGCTCGCGGCGTCGCTTGCCCGCAGCGCAATCGGCACCATCGGGATCGCGCTGGCCATCTTGATCCTGATCCCGATCGCGGGCTCGATCCATGCCATTGACAACTGGCTACCGAGCGCGCTGGTGAATGCCCCCGCCGAACTGGTCGGCAGCGAGCACCTGACGCACTTCGTCCCGGCGCTGGCTGTGACCGCCGCAGCGAGCGCGGCCGCGGTCTGGTTCGCGATGTACCGGCTGGCAAGGAGGGAAACGTAGTACGCCCGGCTAGGCCTGGTCCTCAGGCCGGACGAAGCCCGTCTCGTAGGCGATCACCACCGCCTGAACCCGGTCCCTCAGGCCGAGCTTGAGCAGGATCCGGCTCACGTGCGTCTTGACCGTGCTCTCCTCGACGACGAGTTCGGCGGCGATCTCGGCGTTCGCCAGGCCCTTGGCCACCAGCCGCAGCACGTCAAGTTCCCGCGCGGTCAGGTCTTTAAGCTGCGGCGGCTGGAGGGCAGATGGCCGCACGGCGTGCGCGAACCGGCCGATGAGCCGCCGGGTGATCGACGGGTCGATGAGCGCATTGCCGGCGGCGACGCACCGCACCGCTCCGATCAGCTGATCGGGCGGCGCGTCCTTGAGCAGGAAGCCGCTGGCGCCCATTCGCAGTGTCTCGTAGACGTACTCGTCCGCATCGAATGTCGTCAGGATCAGCACCCGGCAGCCGCGGCCGGTGAGTATCTGCCGCGCCGCCGCAAGACCGTCCATGTTCGGCATGCGGATGTCCATCAGCACGACATCGGGGGCCAGCGCACGGGCCAGTTCGACCGCTTCCACGCCGTCGGCCGCCTCGCCGACGACGGTGATGTCCGGCTCGCCCGCCAGGATGACGCGAAACCCGGCCCGCACCAGCCGCTGATCATCGGCGATCAGCACGGAGATGACGCGGTCGCGGGCGGCGACGGGCGGTGCGCTGCCAGCCGCTGGCTGGCGGATGGGGCTCGTCACGGTATGGCTGCCTCGCCCTCTCGCGGATCGGCCGGTGGCTCATCGTAAACCGCCGGAGCTGGCGACGACCTCCGTCCGCGGAGGGATGCCCTGGCCGGCAAGCCGGCCATCAGGCGGACGCGTGCGGCTCGCGTCCTCCCCTAGCGTGCTGGCATCAGGCGCAGGCTAGCAGCGGCGGGTCGGCCTGGTTCACAATGAGACCCGTCGCGCGGAGTATTGGAGGGGAGCTTCCGTGACCGGGACGAGCGCAGTGAGCTGGCTGTGGCGGCCAGTCGGCAAGGCACGTGACATCGGCTGGGGCGACATCACGCTCGCGGTGCTCCTGACCGCCTGGGCGATCACCCTGGTGACCGGCACTTTCCCTGGCTCCACCGATCACGCGGGCGCAGCCGCGGCCATCGCCGTTGTGGTCATGACCGCGCCCGTGGCCTGGGAGCGCCGCGCGCCGCTTGCGGCGGCAGCGGTCTTGGCGGTCGGCGCGGTGGGCAACGAGTACCTGATCGGCTCGATGGTGCGCTGCGGACCCTGCCTGCCGGCAGTGTTGCTGGTTGCCTTCTTCGCCGGCACTCGGCTGGACTGGGGGCGGCTGGCCGTCGCGGCGGTGCTGTGCATGGGGTCGGTAATCGTGCAGTCCTATTACGATCCGAAGCTCGGGCCGGGCTTTGTGACTATCGGGCTGCCCGCGGTCGTGCTTGCCAGCGTGGCCGGCCGGCTTGTGCGCGAGCGCAGCGCGGCGGCGGCTCGGCTGCGAGCCCGCAACGCGGAGCTGCGGGCCCAGCGAGAGCAGACAGCCGAGCTGGCCGTGGCCGCCGACCGGGCCAGGGTGGCCAACGACCTGCATGACTTCGTGCGCGAGCGGATCACGGCGATGGCGGACGCGGCCACCACTGGGCGCGACCTGATCAGCGCGGATCCGGCCGCCGCGCAGAGCGCGCTGGCCATGGTCGAAAGCAGTGGTCGCGAGACGCTGGCTCAGATGCGGGAGGTGGTCGGCAACCTGCGGTCCGAGCAGCTCACCGGTCCCCAGCCGGTGCTCGCCGATCTCGCCAGCCTGCTGGAGAAGGCCACGACCGCCGACGCCCGGCTTCAGGTCAGCGGCAGCCCGCGAGCGCTTCCGGCCGGCCTGGAACTGTCGGCGTACCGGATCGTGGAGCATCTGCTGGACGCGCTCGAAGACGCTCCGGCGGCCAGGATCGACGTGCACCTGCGGTTCGGCGACGACGCGCTCGAGCTGGACATCGCCGGGCCGGCGAGCCCGCAACCAGGCTCCGCCTTCGCCACCGCGCGCGAGCGGGTCGCGCTGCTCGGCGGGACGCTGCACGTCGAGACGGGATCAGACCGGTGCACCGCGCTGGTCCGGCTGCCGCTGACCCCGGGTTATGCGAGCGCGTGAGCGCGTCGCGCGACTCCTCGGCAGCTGGCGCGCGGACGCCGTCCTGGCAGCCGGCCTGTCGCTGGGAATGGTTCTTTACGTAGCCGCCCAGGGTCTGCTGTCCGGACGGAACGGGATCTTCGAAACGTGCTGCGGCGTGGGCGTCATCGCGTGCATCGTGCCTCGGCGCCGGTTTCCGCGACTGTCCGCGCTGGCCGCGGCATGCTGCGCCGCCCTGGCCTCGCTCGGCAACACCGGTCCCCTGCCCGACAGCCCGCCGATCGTGGCGATCTTCCTGCTGGCCTATTCGCTGGGGACGGCCGACGGCACGGTCCGGTCCGTCGCGGCCCTCGCCTGCCTGGGCGCCGGCACGCAGGCCGCCAACGGCATCGCCGTCTTCAATCCGTTCATTATCGTCGGCATCATCGGGCCATTCGCGCTTGGCATCGTCATGCGGTCGCGTCGCCGCCTTGCCGATCAGCTGGCTGCCCGCGGCGCCGAGCTGGAGATGGAGCGCGAGCTGTTCGCGGCCGAGGCTGTCCGGTACGAACGAGCCCGGATCGCCCGCGAACTGCACGACATCGTCGCGCACTGCATCAGCGTGATGGTCATCCAGGCGGGGGCGGGACAGCGGCTGGCGGGGCGGGATCCGGGTCTGGCCGCAGAGGCATTCGACGCGATCGGCGAGGCGGTACAGCAGGCAGAGTCGGAGATCGGCAGGCTCGTCGAGCTCCTCGGCCACGAACCGGGCCAGCGCGGCCGTGACGGCATTCGCCTGGTCGACGAGCTGGTGGCCAGGGCTGCCGCGGCCGGGCTAGCCGTGACCTGCCGGTTCGCCGGTCCCGCCGACGAGCTGGCGGAGCAGGCCTCCGAGGCCGCCTACCGGGTCGTCCAGGAGAGCCTCACCAACGCGCTGAAGCATGCACCGGGGTCGCCGGTCGAGGTCGTGATCGAGGCATGCGGCCCGAGCGTGCAGATCACCGTGCGCAACGGCCCCTCGGCGGCGGCGGCGTCCGGGCTGGAGAGAACCGGCAGCGGTCGCGGGCTGACCGGCATGCGTGAGCGAGTGCAGGCCTGCGGCGGTGAGCTCGCAGCAGGCCCGGCCGAGGACGGCGGCTGGCAGGTACTCGTCCGGCTGCCGCGCCAGACCGATCCTTCTCAGCTCGGCGCCACCGTCTAGCCCCGTCGGCCGATGCCGCGCCTCCGTCGGCAGACGGACGCGGTCACGCAGTGTTCCCTCCCGCGCCGGACGCGCGCGAAGCCGCGCGGCCGCAGGCTGAGAGCACCATCTCGTAACAGAGGAGAAAGCGATGAAGTCCGGACTCAGGCGCATGGCAGTACTGCTGGGCATCCTCGGCATCGGCGACCTGGTGATGGTGCCGTTCATGCTCGCCGCCAACCACCACAGCAGCTCAGGTAACCCGCCGATGGCCGCGATCATTCTCGGCGCAGTACTCGGCGTTGCCACCCTGGCGAGCATCCCCGGCCTGTTGCAGGGCCGGCGCTGGGCCTTCTGGGTCGCGACGATCTGCAGGCTCCTGGACACCATCTCGGCCGTCCTGGGGGTATTTGCCGGGCCGGGCACCCTCTTCGTGGTCGTCGGCGCGGTCAACGCCGTGCTCTCCATCGCGGCCCTCGTTGCCCTCGTCCGCCTGAGCAGTCCGCGAGCCGCGCTGCGGCGTGCCACCGGCTGAGCCGGGCCGCCCGGCCGAAGGAGTCTCGAGCTCGTCGTAACTCGCGCGAGTGGCCGGCCCGCGCCCGCGGGCCGGCCACCTCACTGGCCGACGGAGAGCACGGCGGGACGCCCGATATAGAGTGAATGAACACCCCAAGACAACTGATGGAGAGGGATGACCGGCATGAACGGAGCGCTCGCCGATTCTGACCTGGAGCAACTGCGCAAGAACTTCACCGCGAACCCTCAGTACCGTCTGGCGCAGAACGCGGTCACGCGAGTCACCGTCGACGATGTCGCCATCAACCGGGAAATCCTCAACGCCATCGACCACTCGCTGTCCACCACGCTGGATGACTGGAAGGTCACCAATCAGGAGCGCAGCGGCCGGTGCTGGCTCTTCGCCGGCCTCAATCTCCTGCGGGTCGGAGTGATGCGCGAGACCGGGCTGAAGGAGTTCGAGTTCTCGCAGAATCACCTCATGTTCTGGGACAAGATCGAGCGGGCCAACTATTTCCTCGAGGCCATCATCGAGACGTCGGACCGCGACGCCGATGACCGGACGGTCGCGTTCCTGCTCGAGGGCGTGGCGGGTGACGGCGGTCAGTGGAACATGTTCGCCGCGCTGGTCGCCAAGCACGGCCTGGTGCCGAAGGGTTACATGCCCGAGACGCAGAGCTCCGCGAACACCGCCAAAATGAACGCGATCTTGCAGTACCAGCTGCGGCAAGGCGCCAGGGCGATCCGCCAGGCCGCGGCTGAGAGCGTCGAGGCTGCTCGCGCGGTCAAGGCGGAGATCTTGCAGGTCATCTATCGCGTCCTGTGTATCCACCTCGGCACGCCGCCAGAGCGCTTCGACTGGCAGTGGACGGACAAGGACAGGCAGTTTCACCGGGACGGCGTCCTGACTCCGCAGGAGTTCGCGGCGAAGTACGTCACCCTGCCGGTCGCGGACTTTGTCTGCCTGGTCAACGACCCTCGGCCATCGAGTCCGGTCGGCCGCACGTTCACGGTCGAGTACCTGGGCAATGTCATTGACGCCCCGCCGGTCACCTACCTGAACGTCGACATGGCCGTGATCAAGGACATTGCCGCCCGGACCATACAGGACGGGGAGCCGGTCTGGTTCGGCTGCGATGTCGGCAAGATGATGAGCAATGATTACGCGATCTGGGATGCCGGCCTGTACGACCTGCCCTCGGTCTACGACGCCGATTTCGGGCTGGACAAGGCCGCCCGGCTGGCTTTTCACGAGACCCAGATGACCCACGCCATGCTGTTCACGGGAGTGGACGTGCTCGACGGCGTAACCCGGCGGTGGCGGGTGGAGAACAGCTGGGGATCTGAACGCGGCAAGGACGGCTTCTACACCATGAACGACTCGTGGTTCGACGAGTACGTCTTCGAGATCGCGGCCAGGCGCAGCGCACTGCCTGCCGACCTGCAGGCCGCCCTCGACGCCGAGCCGATCGTGCTGCCGGCCTGGGACCCGATGGGCGCCCTGGCTTAGTCAGAGAACGCGAGTTTCCCGGCCGCTGCGGTCTGGCTTGCGGGCCGGGCGGCTGCCGCAGGTCTGCGGCCGCCGTCGCCCGGGGAGCCGGTCACGGCGATGAGGGCCTCAGCACGCCGACGGTCAGCTGCCCCACGAAGGTAGCGGTGAGCCGCGGCGACCCGAGCGCATCGAGCCGGTGCCGC
>JASIBJ010000646.1 GCA_030045215.1 Streptosporangiaceae bacterium
GCGGCCGGCGGGACCGACGTCGTAACCGGCGCGAAGAAGTTTCCCACCGACCTGCGCCTGGACGGCATGCTGCACGGTTGCGTCCTGCACCCGCCCGCAGCCGGCGCCGAGCTAGCCGGAGTGGACACCACGGCCGCGCAGGCGCTGCCCGGCGTGACCGTGGTCAGGGACGATGACCTGATCGGCGTGCTCGCGGCCAGCCATGCGGCCGCCCGCCGGGCGCTCGCGGCGATCACGGCCGACTGGCGGGCACGGCCAGGGCCCACGGCTGCCGGCCTCGGGCGCTACCTCCGCGAGCATCCGGCCGAGGGTGACGGCAGATGGGGCCCGTTCCGGCGTGAAGACGGCGACCCGGACGCCGCGCTCACCGCCGGGCCAGTCCGGGTCGAGGCGGAATACAGCGCGGCCTACATCGCCCACGTGCCGCTTGAGCCGCGGACGGCGCTCGCGCAGTGGCGCGGCGACGAGCTCACGGTCTGGGCCGCCACGTCCACGCCGTTCCGCGCGCGGCGCGAACTGGCCGACGCGCTCGGACTGGACGAGTCCTCGGTGCACGTCGTGGTGCCGGACTTCGGCGGCGGGTTCGGCGGCAAGCACGGCTCGGCCGTTGCCCTCGAGGCAGCGCGGCTGGCCCGGGCCGCCGGCCGGCCGGTCAAGGTGCAGTGGAGCCGCTCCGACGAGTTCGTCTCTGGCTACCTGCGGCCGGCCGCGGTCATCGACGCGGCCGCCAGCGCGGGTGCCGACGGCCGGCTGACGGCCTGGTCGTTCACCAACATCAACTCCGGGGCGGCCGGGATCACGACTCCGTACCGGATCCCGAACCAGCGGATCGGCTACCAGCCGGCCGACGCGCCGCTCGCGCAGGGCTCGTACCGGGCGCTGGCGGCGACCGCGAACAACTTCGCCCGCGAGTCGCTGATGGACGAGCTGGCTGCGGCCGTCGGCGCCGATCCGGTGCAGTTCCGGCTGCGCCACCTCGACGACGACCGGCTCGCCGCCGTGCTGCGCGCCGCGGCGGCCGAGATCGGCTGGCCGGGTAGCGGGACCGGCGTCGACCGGACCGGGCAGGTCGGGGCCCGGACCGGCGTCGGGATCGCGCTTGGCCTGGAGAAGGACGGGCGGGTGGCGACCGCGGCCAGGGTCCGCGTCGGCTCCGACGGAGCCACCGACGTCGTGGCGCTGATCACGGTCGTCGATTGCGGCGCCGTCGTGCATCCGGACGGCCTGGCCAACCAGGCCGAGGGCGCGGTCATGATGGGCCTCGGGCCCGCGCTGTTCGAGCAGATCGAGTTTGACGGCGGGCGCATCCTCAACGGCTCCATGTCGGCCTACCGGGTGCCCAGGCTCGCGGACCTGCCGGAGCAGACGCGCGTCGTCCTGCTTGACCAGCCCGGCCAGGCGCCGGCCGGCGGCGGCGAGGCCCCGATCATCGCGGTTGCGCCCGCGATCGCCAACGCCGTCTTCCGCGCGTGCGGGGTCCGGCTGCGCTCGATGCCGCTGATTCCGGGCGGCCGGGTCAGATTGCCTTCCCCGGATTGAGGATCCCGGAAGGGTCAAGCGCTTTCTTGATCGCCTGGTGCGCCGCCATCGACTCGGGGCCGAGCTCGTCGGCCAGCCACCGGCGCTTGATGACGCCGACGCCGTGCTCCCCGGTCAGCGTGCCGCCCAGCTCGAGGGCGGCCCTGAACACCTCGTCGGCGGCCGACCAGACCGGCTCGGGAACCTCGGCCAGGCCGCGCTCGAACACGAAAACCGGATGCAGGTTGCCGTCCCCGGCGTGCGCGACCGTCGCGACGAACACGCCGTGCCGCTGCGCCGCCTGCTCGATCCGCGCCACCATGTCCGGGAGCAGCGTGCGCGGCACGCATACGTCTTCGACGAGCGCGAGGCCGAGCCGCTCGATCGCCGGGTAGGACAGCCTGCGCAGGTCAAGCAACTGGCGCGACTCGTCCTCGCTCACTGACACGTCGGCCATGGTTGCGCCGTGCGCGACGCACAACTCACGCATCCGCTCGGCTCCGGCTTGCGCCGTGTCGCTGTCGTCCTGCGCGATCAGCAGGGCCTGCATGCCATCGCCGAAGCCGGTGTGCTTCCAGTCATCGATCGCCCGCAGCGTCGCGCGGTCCAGCAGCTCCAGCAGGCTCGGCTTGACCCGCGCCGCGATGATCGCCGTCGCCGCCGTAGCCGCCGCCTCGAAGCTCGCGAAGCCGGCGGCCACCGTGCGCGGGTACTGAAGCGGGCGCGGGCGCAGCCTCAGGGTGGCTGAGGTGATGACGCCGAGAGTGCCCTCGGAGCCCACGAACAGGCTGGTGAGGTCGTACCCGGCGACTCCCTTGACGGTGCGGCGCCCGGTTCGCAGGATCCGTCCGCCGGCCAGCACGACCTCCAGCCCGAGCACCGAGTCGCGGGTGACGCCGTACTTGACGCACCGCAGGCCGCCGGCGTTGGTCGCCAGGTTCCCGCCGATTGTCGAGATCTCGTAGCTCGACGGGTCGGGCGCGTACATGAGGCCGTGCGCTGCGGCGGCCCGGTCCAGGTCGGCGTTGAGCACTCCGGCCTGGGCCACCGCGATCTCGTTGGCCGGGTCGACCTCGCAGATCGCCGTCATCCTGGCGGTCGACAAGACCACGCAGCCGTCGGTGGCCGTCGCGCCGCCGGCCAGGCCGGTGCCGCCTCCGCGCGGCACCACGGGCACCTCGTGCCGCTGCGCCCACGCCAGGGTGGCGGTCACGTCGGCGGTGCCGCGGGCCAGGACCACGCACAGCGGCTGGCCGGGCGCCAGCGCCGGCGTCTGGTCCCGCCGGTAGCCGTCGATCACGTCGGGATCGGTAAGGACCTGCCCGTCGGTCAAGCTGCCCTGCAACTCGTCGAGCACGTCACTCACGCTGATCACCCTAATGAGAGCGGCCAATCGGCACCGGCCGGGGCCGCCATTGCGCGGGTAGTATTGTGCTGGCTTTCGGACGATGTCCGGCGTGCAAGCGGGGGCAAGCCATCCGAACGGAGGCAGGTTGAGCGAGACTGAAGTCGCGCCACCTGGTGTTGATCCGACAATCCCCAGCCCGGCCCGCCTGTACGACTACTACCTGGGCGGCACTCATAACTTCCAAGCCGACCGGGATATGGCCGACAAGCTCCAGGCCGCGACACAGGGCGACCTGAAGGACGCAGTCCTGGCCAACCGCGGCTTCCACATCCGGGCGGCGGCCTGGATGGCGCGCCAGGGCATCCGTCAGTTCCTCGACATCGGCTCGGGCCTGCCGACCCAGAACAACACGCACGAGACCGTGCAGGCGGTCGACCCCGCGACGCGGGTGTTGTACGTCGATAACGACCCGATGGTCGGCGCCTACGCCACCATGCTGCTAGCCGGCGACGGCACGACCGCGCTGGTCATCGCCGACCTGCGGGATCCCGACGCGGTAATGGCGAGCCGGCGGCTGCGCTCGATGCTCGACCTCGGCCGGCCGATGGGTGTCATGATGACCGCGGTCATGCACTTCGTGGCCGACGACGGCGATCCGTGGGGCCTGGTCTCCCGTTACATGGCGGCGGTCGCGCCCGGCAGCTATCTCGCGCTGTCGCACGGGACCGCCGACAAGATGGACCCGAGCGCCATCCGGACCGGCGAGGACCTGTATTCGCGGTCGACCTCGAACGTGCACTTCCGGTCCAGGGAACAGGTCGAGCGGTTCTTCGCCGGCCTCGAACTTCAGGCGCCCCTGCCCGGAGCCAAGCCCGAGGTCAGCTACGCCGGCTTGTGGGGCGCCGAGGACCCCTCCGCGGCCGATACCGACGGATCGCGGGCCATCTACTGCGGGGTCGCCCGCCGGCCCTGACCGTGGCCATCCGGCGCCCCAGCTATCGGGCGCCCCAGCTATCGGGCATCGCAGTTATCGAGCGCCGCGGCTATGGGTCGTCGCCGCCATTCTGCGTTTCACGAGATTTCGCTGCAGGGTCACTTTTCCAGGCGGTAATCGTCGAACTGAGCGCCGAGCGTGGCCAGACGTGAACCTTCACCCTCGGCCCAGTCGCCAGCTTTCTCGCCGCGCCGTGACAGCCGCGGCCGCGTCCATGCTCTGCGTATCCGCGGTCGCGCTGTCGCTTGCGCAAGCGAGCCCCGCTCTTGCCGCCGGCAAGCCACATCTCGTTCCCGGCCACGCGCACGCGGCCGGTCGTCCGTCGCCCGACGCCGCCACGGTCCACGTGTCCGGCCAGGCCGCGAGCGACTCCGCAAGCACCGCGACCCTGACCGAGACGCCGTCTGAGGTGCCGAACGGCGCCAACCTGACCTTCACGTACACGGTCCCCTCGTCCGAGGTGAACTCGGAGAACTGGATCGGGATGTACGAGCCGGGACAGACGCCCGGCGTCGAAGACTCCACCTGCTGGAACTGGTCGCCCGGCGCGAGCGGCACGCTGACGTTCCCCAGCGACTGCCTGGACGGCGTGGGACCGTATGTCGCCTGGCTGTTCTACGACAACGGCTACACCGAACTGGCCGGCCCGGTGGACTTCACCGTCATCCCCTCCGCCCCGGCTCCGGCTCCGCAGTACGCGGCCTCGATCGGGCAGTACGGCCCCGGCCACCTGACCGATCCGTTCGGCGTCGCGGTGGCCCCTGACCAGAGCATCTGGGTGGCCGACCGGGCTACGAGCCAGGTCGAGCACTTCAGCCAGTCCGGTCAGTTCCTCGGCGCGATCGGCGCCGGCGTCCTGCGCCACCCGGACGGCGTGGCGGTCGACGCCGCGGGCAATGTCTGGGTCGCCGACACCGGCCATGACCAGATCGTGGAATTCTCGCCGGCCGGGCACGTGCTCCAGTCGTTCGGGTCCAACGGCTCGGGCAACGGCCAGCTCGATCACCCGCAGGACCTGGCCTTCGACTCCGCCGGCGACGTCTGGGTCGCCGACCAGGACAACAACCGGCTGGAGGAGTTCTCGGCCGCCGGCAGTTACCTGTCGCAGATCTCCGTCGCCACTCCGGACGGAGTCGCGATCGATTCGGCCGGGAACCTGTGGGTGTCCAGCCCCAGTTACGCTGACGGCAACGCCGTCTACGAGTTCCAGGCGGACGGCAACAACCTCCAGTACTACGGCATCACCCAGGCCTCCTACGGCGCGTTCTCGAACACCGCCGGGATCGCGATCGGCCCGGCCGGCAAGATCTACGTGGTGAACGCGGACTACAGCCTCGTCACCGTGCTCAACCCGGACGGCAGCTTCTACACCGAGTTCGGCCTGCAGGCAGATCCGGCCGAGGGTGCCGAGGATCTGTCGTTCCCGCAGGGCATCGCGGTCACGTCCCACGGCACCGTGTACGTTGCCGACAGCGGCAACGGCCGCGTGGTCGAGTACACCCCGGCATCGGCGTCCGGCAGCGCGGCACTGATCCCGCCCGCTGGCGGCGGCACGCCCTGGCTGCCGATCGGCCTGGGTGTCCTCGGGCTCGCCGCGTGTGCCTGCATCGCATGGCTACTGCTGCGGCGCCGCAGCCTGCGCGCAGCGGCCGCGCCGACCCCCGCGCCCGCGATGGCTACCGCTGCCGCGTCCAGCCTCCCGGCCATGATGCCGATGACCGGCACGGCGCTCGCCGCGAACGGCAGCCACGGCAACGGCCAGGCCAGCGACGGCACCGGCAGCAACGGGCACGCGAGCCCTTCCGGCTTCGGTGTCAGCCGCAGGTCGCTGCTGACCAGCGCGACCGCTCTCACCGGAGTGGCGGCCGGCGCCACGGTCCTGCCGCTGAGCCTGCGCAAGGCGGTCAGGGCATCGCTGGCAGCCGACCGGGGAGCAACCAGCATCAACGACATCGAGCACATCGTGATCCTGATGCAGGAGAACCGGAGCTTCGACCACTACTACGGCACGATGCCCGGAGTCCGCGGGTACCAGGACCCCACGGCGATCACGCTGCCGAACGGCAACCTGGTGTTCTACCAGCCGGATCCCTCGCACGCCCAGGGCTACCTGGCGCCGTTCTATTACGACCCGTCCAGGACCAGCGCGCAGGCCACGCCGGGAACCGACCACACCTGGCCGACCCAGCATCAGGCCTGGGACCACGGCAAGATGGACCAGTGGATCGCGGCGAAGGGCCCCTACACGATGGGGTACTTCAAGCAGCAGGACATCCCCTTCCACTGGGCCCTGGCCGAGGCGTTCACCATCTGCGACAACTACCACTGCTCGGTGTTCGGCCCGACCAACCCGAACCGGCTGTACATGTGGACCGGCATGATCGACCCGAACGGCACCGGCGGCGGGCCGATCATCGACAACAGTCCCGCGTACAACAACATCATCCTGTCCTGGCGGACCTATCCCGAGTTGCTCGAGGCAGCGGGGATTAGCTGGAAGGTCTACCAGGAAGAGGACAACTACGACGACAACGCGCTGGCCTGGTTCAAGCAGTTCGGCTACGCGTCCACGTCCTCCCCGCTGTGGCAGAAGGGCATGTACAAGGGACCGGCCGGCGCGTTCGAAGAGGACGCCAGGCGGGGGCGGCTGCCGCAGGTGTCCTGGCTCGTGGCGCCGACCGCGCAGACCGAGCATCCGGACTACTTCCCCGCTGCGGGGGCGGAGTACATCGCGCAGAAGCTGGACGCGATCGCGTCGAACCCCGACCTGTGGTTCAAGACCGCGTTCATCCTCTGCTACGACGAGAACGACGGCATGTTCGACCACGTGCCGCCGCCAGTGGCGCCGGCCGGCACGCCGGACGAGTTCGTCAACGCGTCGAGCACGGGGCTCGCGAACATCGGCCTCGGCTTCCGCACTCCGACCACGATCGTGTCGCCGTGGACGGCCGGCGGGTTCGTCTGCTCGGAGGTGTTCGACCACACCTCGCTGATCCAGTTCATCGAGGCCAGGTTCGGCGTCTACGAGCCGAACATCAGCGCCTGGCGCCGCCAGACGTGCGGGAACCTGACCTCGGCGTTCCGCTTCGGCGCTGCGCCCTCCGGTTACTCGGGCACCGGCGAACTCGGGCTCGCCGTGACCGAGAGCCGGCTGCTGCGGGCTCAGGCCCAGGTGAACGACAACCCGTTCCCGGTCCCGCCGGCGGTCAACGAGCCGCTGCCGAAGCAGTAGACCGCGGCCGCGCGGGGCTAGCGCTGCTCCGCGCGGCCAGCGCTGCTCCGCGCGGCTAGCCCGGCTCGGCGGCTAACCCTGCTCGGCGGCTAGCGCTGCTCCGCGCGCCTGACGTGCTTAGCGCGTCAGGCGCGCGGAGGCCAGCAGGTGCCGTCCGTCCAGCAGCCACAGCAGCTGGTCGTGACCGTCGCTTCCGGTTGCCACCCGCGGCGTGCAGCCCGGATTCATCGGCCGGTGATACTCCATCTCCGCTCGCGCCGGCAGCGCGCCGCCGTCGGCCAGGAGGTCCTCGACGACGGCCCAGTGAATGGCGTTGTTGACATGGCGGGCCGTGTCGAAGTCGGCCTCCCGCAGCGGCCAGGCGCGGCCCGGCTCGGTACCCGCCGGGCGTGAGTGCGACAGCCGGGCCGATACCGCCTTGTCCTCCGCGGAATCGCCGTAGACACGCAGGAACGCCTCACCCAGTGCTACCGGCCTGCCGGTTGCGCGGTCGACGGCCGCCCAGACCGCGGTGGCCTGCAGCATGTCCCCGGCCGCGCCGGCCACGGTCGTGGTGCGCTCGGCCCAGCGCGGACCGGTGCCCGAGCAGAAGGTCCGCAGCGTGATGCGGTCCCCCATCTGCGGGAAGCCGTGCACGATCACCCCGCACCGCCGGACCAGCCAGACCACCGGAGCCAGCAGCCCGGAGTCGGCCAGGTCATCCTCGGCCACCGCCTGCAAGTACCTGGCCAGCGAATCAAGCCGGAGCCGGCCGGCCTGGGTCACATCCGTGCTGCGGACCAGCCTCTTCGCCGTGTAAACGCGGCCGCGGGCCGGGTCGGGCCGGAAGGCTTTGGTCGACGTCATCCCGGCATTCTTACAGTCGCTGACGGCTCCGAGCCCGTTGTGAGCTCGCTCTGAGTCTGCTGTGATCCAGATCATAACGGCGATCTGGACATTTTAGGCATAGCGGTATCTGGTGCTCGCGTTTCACTCTGAGTAACTGACAGCACCCAGGTGCGTGATGGTTGCCCCCGAGCGACATCGCCCTGACCCGCGTCACATCCGCGCACCCCTGCCCGGCCTAGGCAAGTCGCCCTGCCCGGCAGCGTCAATGGGTGACCGCGAGCGCACCCCCCGCGCCCGACGGAAGGTACATCTTGCACCCCCGCACGCTCTCATCCAAGGAAATCATCCAGAACATCAACCGTCGACTCCGCAGCACGTCGCGCAAGACCCTCGGGGTCGCGGCTGCCTCGGCTGCGGTCGCAGGCGTGGTCGCTGGCGCAGCGCTGAGCGCGGGCCCGGCGCACAGCGCGGCCAGCCCCCTGGCCGAGGCCAGCCACCCGGCGGCCATCACCACGACCGCAGGGGCGGCCGGCGCGAACACGCTGGGCGTGTCCGCCAAGCCGCTGCTGAACTCTGGC
>JASIBJ010000647.1 GCA_030045215.1 Streptosporangiaceae bacterium
CGGCGGGCACCAGACGCGTGCCGGCCACGGCGCCGGGCGGGTGGATGCGCGGTGCCAGCGCTGCGGGACGACTCGCCGGGACCCGCGGTGCTAGCGCGCATGCAGGGCAGGCCTGCGCCTGCGGCTCAGCAGTGCCGTCCCGAAGGCGACGCCAATGACGCCCGCCGTCGCAACCGCGGCCCACGGCCGCAGCGATACCCCGGGCCGGGCGGCCGTACCGCCGAGTCCCGTCTGGGCACCGCCGATCGCAGCGACCTTGCTTCCGGCCGCCTCCAGCAGGTCGTCGATCACGAGTGTGCTGGGGCCGTCGAGGACCACGAGCGTGTAAATGGACCCGGCGGCCAGGACGACGGAGGTCGTGGCCGTCTCCGAGCTTCCGGCGGCGCGCACTGTCCACGTGCCGGGCGCAACGGCCCGGTAGCCAGTCACGCTGGCGAACTTGAGGTCGGCAGCAAGTGTGCTGTGCCCGGCCGTGACGGTTACCGAGTTCTGTTCTAGCGAGGCCTGGATGATCCGGACCAGAGCCTTGCCCGGCGGGGTGGTCAGCCGGTCGGGTATGACCTGCAGCCGAATGCCAGACTCGGGTCCCATGCCCGCGACCGTGTAGGCGTGCCCCGCGGCCACGTCGACTGCCGTCGAGAGCACCGGCTTGGAACTCGCCGGAGCGCCGGCCAGCCGCATGGCAACCGTGTAATCACCGGCGGCGAGCTGTTCGAAGGGCGAGACGGTCCCGTAGGCAACGTGATGCAGGACGAGCTGCGCAGATGGATTCCCGAATGAGTAAAGGTAGACATCGACCGCCGGAGTGTTGGGCGAGAAGTGCGCGAGCTGCACCCAGCCAACCGGTGCTGAGGCCCACGCCGCGTTCTCCCCGATCGTGAACTGGCCCGCCGTGATCGCCGCGGTGGCCGCGACGACCGCCCATCCCATCCGTCCTGCGCGTGCGATCCCCCTAGCACTGTTCATTTGCTCCCCTCCTAGCGTTGGCCACGCATTCCGGCCAGTCAGTTCTGGTTGAGCAGGCCCAGTGGAGTCGGCGCCAGGAATTCGATCGTCAGGACTATCGCCGTGCCCGACTTGTGCACCGAGGTCTGCGCGAGAAGCGGAGCACGCTGGGCGTGCAAGAACGCCAGCATTTGACGCCGGTAGCTCTTGTTGGTCGCCGTTACGGTCATGGATCGCAGCGGCGTACCGGGCGCGGCACCGGGCCCGGCGTCGCCGAAGCCGCCGATGATGACCCGGTGCGTGTGCGCGAGCCCGGCCAGCGTGATGAGCAGACGCATATCTACCTGTCCGGCTTCGAGCTGCCTGCGCGCTGCGGCAGGCATCCGCACGTTCCTGTTGGCCAGCAGCTCGCGGCCGGCCGCCCGCCTCGCCTGGACGTCGGCCCTCAATGCGACCAGGTATGCGGCTGCCCCGTCCGGTGCGACGACCCGCACCTGGACCTGGCTCTGGCCGGCCCCGAAGGCGGCAATCACGAGCGGAGCGTAGACGCTGGCCAGCCGGGTGCCGAGTTCGTTCCTCACTGCTGCGGTGGAAACGACGATCGCCGAGCCAAGCGGATCGGCGGCGCTCGGGCCGAGGGACGCCAAGTTCGCCGCGGGAAAGCCGTGCTGAGCCAGGGCGGCGCACATCAGCGGATCGCAGGAGACAATGACGCCCCGGCCTACCTGCGCTGCGACCCAGGCTGCCGCCTGCTGCCTGATCGCGGTCGCGGCCGCGAGCCGCTCGGTGTCGGCCGCCGATACCGTGGGCCGGCCAGCCCCGGCGGCCGCATCGTTGATAGCCGGGCGAGCGGCAAGCCAGATGGCCACAGCACTCACCGCGAGCAGCGCGACGACTAGTGTTCCGACAGCGATCTGACGGTACCTGCGCTGTCCCCTGGTTTCGGCTCGCGGCTCGGTGACATGGCGCTCCCACCACAGCCTGACAGTGGTGGCTATCACCCGCGACCATGGCGGTACGGGCGCTGGCGGTCGGTTGTAACCGGTCACGAGCCACCCACCCCCAAGGCCACGAGGAAAGCGGGACGCCGCAGCCTCAACTCGGCCAGTTCACCACGGTAAACGCGCCTGCTTCAACGAAATTGCAAGATTATGATGAGACTTCAACTGACTTAAAGGACTTAAAGGACATGCCGGGAATTGCAAATTCCGGCCGAGCAACGCAAAAGTGCAGGGTGAAGATTGCAGCTCGCCTGCCTAGGGCAACGTCGCGGCCTGCGGTGCGAGCCGGGAGTCGCTCTCAGACTCGTGCAGCTTCCACCCAGGTAGCCACGCCAGCCGCCGCGGCAGATACCAGCTGCGCTCGCCGAGCAGGGCCATGGCTGCGGGAACCAGGATGCCGCGGACGGCGGTCGCGTCAATCAGCACGGCGACAGCGAGCCCGACCCCGAGCGTCTTGACGTCCACGAAAGATAGCGTGGCGAAGATCGAGAACACCGCGACCATGATGACGGCGGCACTGGTCACCACCCCGGCGCTGGTGGCGATTCCGCTCGTAAGGGCTTCGGTGGTGGACATACCGCGCGTACATCGCTCGCGGATCCGGCTGAGGATGAACACGTGGTAGTCCATGCTCAGCCCGAACAAGAACACGAACATGAACAGCGGCACCCACTGCGCGATCACGGTATTGCCGCTGACGCCGAAAAGTCCTTGCAGCCAGCCGTCCTGGAAGATGAGGGTGATCACGCCATAAGCCGCGCCGACCGACAGCAGGTTCAGGATCACCGACACCAGCGGAAGAGCAAGGGACCTGAACGCGATCATCAGGATCAGGAACGCGAGCCCGGCCACGACCGCAAACACAATCGGCGTGCGGGCGCGCAGCGTCGTGTCCCAGTCGTAATCGGTCGCCGTGTTGCCGGTCACGGCAAAGCTCACCCCCGCCACCCGGCCGAGAGTTTGCGGCAGGACCTGGTCACGCAAGGTCAGCAGCGCGTTGTTCGAGACCGTGCCCGAGCCGCTGCCTGCAAGCGGAACCTCGAGGATCAGGCCGCGTCCTGACGCGACCGACGTCACCGTGATCGGACCGCGGATCGGCCCGGCGGACGACGCCTGGGCTTCCAGGGCGGCCACGGCCGAGCGGACTGCGCGTCCGTCGAGATCCTGGCCGGTCGCCACGACCTGGGCCGGCGCTGGCCGGCCGGGAAACGCCGCGGAGATCCTGGCCAGGGTCTGCGCTACAGGGACGTTGGCTGGCAGATCCACGAGCGGGTTACCGAGTCGCATGCCCAGTGCTGGCGCGGTCAGGAGCAGCAGGGCCAGCGCCGCGGCGCCGCCCCACGCCAGCGGATGGCGCACGACCCGGTGGATCAGCGCCGCCCACAGCCGCGACGGCCGCGCTTCGGTGCGCCGCCGGCCGAGCACCGGGATCCGGCCGCGGTCGGCCCAGTCACCGAGCATGGACAGCAGGCCTGGCAGGACGGTGAGCGACCCGGCCACCGCCACGCCGACCACAATGATCGTGCCGAACGCCATGCCGGTGAACAGTTCTATGCCGCTCAGGAACAAGCCTGCCAGGGAGATCATGACGGTGAGCCCGGAGATCACGATTGCCCGGCCGGAGGTCGCCGCCGCTATCTGCAGCGCCTGCGCGGCAGACCGGCCTGCGCCCCGTTCTTCGCGCTCGCGGCGGAGGTAGAAGAGTGAGTAGTCGACTCCTACGGCCATGCCGAGAATCAGCACAATCTCGGATGTGCCCGACCTGATCGGCAACCACAGGCTTGGAATCGCCAGCAGGGAGATCGTCGCCGCGACGGCGCTGGCAGCGAGAACCACGGGAATGCCCGCCGCGATGAGTGCGCCGAATACAACGAGAAGCAAGATCAGCGTGATGGGGATGGCGCTGAACTCCGCGCGATGGAAGTCGGATTCGAGCAGCGAGTTGCCTGCCGCGCTCGTGCTAGCCGAGCCGGCCTCGGCCACGATCAGGTCCGGGTAGGCAGCCTGCACCGTGGCAACCGCAGCCTGATCCGCCGCCACGGTCGAATTGACGTCGGCATGAGGCCCGGCGACGTCGAAGGTCACAAGCGCGCTGTGACCGCTCGCTGAGATGAGGCTGGCGGCACCGCCGCGGCCGGAGTGAGGGGAGCGACCTGTGCTTCCGCCGAATGAGCCTGGGGACGCCAATGGGCCCCCGGCAAGGCTTGGCGCGCTGATGTTTGTGGCCGCGAGCGGGAGCCGGCGAAGCGCGGCGGCCACCGCCGCGACCGCCTCACGCATCTGCGGGTCATTGGCAAACGTCAGGCCGGCAGCTCCCGCGCCCCGCGGCTGGATGAGGACGCTCTCGGTCGCAGGTGAGACCACGTTCAACTGGTGCAGCATCCGTTCGCCCTGCCCGGCCTGGCCAGGGTCGTACTGCGGCAGGTTCTGCGTCCCCAGCAACTGCCCGGCCAGGAAGGCCGCGGCAACCAGGCCGAACCAGCCGAACACCGCGGTCTTGGCGTGCTGCGCACTCCAGCACGCGATCCGCTCCACGATGGGCCTGCCGGTACTGCCGGAACCAGCTTCCGGTCGTTGCGAAGCCGTGGCGAACCCTGCGTCGGGGCGGAGGGGCATCGGGCCCTCAGATCCTCGGGGGAGAATGGATCGTCGCCCGACCGGATCGGGCTTACCTGGCTCAGCGAACAAGACGGCCGCCCGGTTCCCGTGCGACCGGCGAGCGCGAAGTTATCCGGCTCGTTCACGGATCGTCTCACGAAATATACGGGCGCGCTGCGGGCTCGTTGTGACCGGATTATCTACTCGCGCACGTGACACGCAGGCCGCATGGCCACGGCCCGCTCGCGCCACGTCGCGGCTATGGCCGCCGGGTCCTCCCGTCGGCTTGTGTCGCGACGGGGCCTGCTGGCGGCGCGGATGTGAAGCCGTTCTCGTACGCCAGGATTGCGGCCTGCAGACGGTCTCGGACCCCGAGCTTGGTTAGCAGCCGCGAGACATGTGTCTTCGCCGTGGCGTCACCCACGGTCAGCGATGCGGCGATTTCCGCGTTGGACATTCCGCGCGCCAGCAGGGCAAGGACGTCGCGCTCGCGGCTGGTGAGCGACGCGAGAGCCGCAGACCTGGCCGGGTCCGGCCGGATGCCGCTGCGGGTCTGGTCAGCGCTGATCATGGTGAAGCGGGCTATCACCCTGGCGGTGATAGCCGGGTCGAGCACGGCGTCGCCGGCCGCAAGCCGCCCAACCGCGGCGATCAGCTCCTCGGGTGCGGCGTTCTTCAGCAGAAACCCGGCCGCGCCGGCCTCGAGCGCGCCGAAGAGGTAGTCGTCGAGGTCGAAGGTGGTGAGCACCAGGACTCGTGTCAACGGGTGCTCCCGAGAGATCTGGGCAGTGGCACTGAGCCCGTCGCTACCCGGCATGCGCACGTCCATGATCACGACGTCAGGCCGCTTCGTGCCAACGAGCGCCACGGCGTCGTCCCCGGTCGCCGCTTCGCCCGCGACCACGAAGCCGGCGGCCTCGAGGATGGTGCGGAAGGCGGCTCGCATGAGTGCCTGGTCGTCGGCGATCACAACGCGGACGGGCATCTGGTTACCTGCTGCCGGCGTCGCCGAGCGTGGCGCGGACAGTGAACCCGCCGTCATCGGACAGTCCGGCCGTCAAGGTGCCGCCGAACAGCGCGACGCGTTCGCGCATTCCGACGAGGCCGCGTCCCGATCCTGAGGTGCCGCCAAGCGCCGGGCCCGGGTCGTGCACTGTGATACGGACGACATGGCCGTCGCCCGGATCGCCGGTTTCGCTGATAGCCAGCTCCGCGGAGGCGGTGGTGGCGGCGGAATGTGTAGTGATGTTGGTGAGAGCCTGCTCGATGAGCCGGTAGCAGCAGAATTCGAGAAGCGGGCTGAGGGCAGCCGTGTCACCGCTGGCCCGCAGGTCGACGGCGAGGCCGACCTGGCGGAAGCTGCCGACCAGCTGGTCAAGCCGGCCAAGGCCGGGCGGCGGCTCCAGTTTGCCCTGGCCCGGCGCGTGCGGCACGCCGGGCTGACGCACGTCGAGGACGTCAAGCAGGCGGCGCATCTCGCCGACCGCCGACCGGCTCGACTCCTCGATGGCCAGCAGCGCCTGGCGGGTGGAGTGCGGGGCGTGATCGAGGGCGGTGCGCGCCGCGCCGGCCTGTACGCCAATCAGGCTGACGTGGTGGGCGACCACGTCGTGGAGTTCGCGGGCGATATGACGGCGCTCGTCCAGGACGGCCTGCCGGGCGCGCTCATCGCGGTCTCGCTGGGCCTCGGCGAGCTGGCGTTCGACCTGCCCGAGGTACAGGCGCCGCGACCTGGCTGCCCGGCCCGCCATCCAGGGGAGCGCAATGACCACAATTGCGGCCAGCGCGGCCGTCAGCAAGGATCCGTGTCGGGAGAGCGCGCCGAACACCAAGACGAGGGCGACGGAGGGTGCAGCTACCGCTCCGGCGCGCCGGTCCGACCAGGATCCGACCGCATAGGCGGCTATCGCCAGCGGCACGCCCGTGTGCTGGGTCCAAAGGCCGGGCGGAGCTACTCCACCGGCGATGACGATGACGCAGATGACCAGGGCAAGGACCAGGATCGGTCGACTACGGCGCGCCCAGAACAGGCCGGCGCCGCAGCCGGACAGCAGAACGGCTGCGGGACTGAGCGGGGGGACATGCAGATGGGCGCCGGCCGTGACGGCCGCCTGGGTGCCTACATCAGCGGCGAACAGAGTACCGACCAGCGCCGCGTCGAGGACGGTGGCGCTAGCGAGACGCTGGTGCCAGCCGCTGCTAACGGCCATCCCGGTAGCATAGGGCGATTTCAACGCCGGCCGGGCTTAGGTCGGTGACGGGTAGCGTCCAGGATTTGGGTTGCGCCTCGGCGCAGCGCAGCGCGAGTGCGGCGCAGCCCCGCAATCGGATGGCTCAGCGCCAGGGCCCGGTGGCGCAGGCCGTGAAACGGGTACGAGAGCTGGGCGAAGAAGCCGTCAGGCACCGGCGTAGCCGTGCCGTAGACCTCCGGCCTCCGGCCGCCGCCGGGCATGAAATACGTGCCGAACAGCAGATCCCAGATGGGCAGGAACGCTGAGTAGTTGGTGTTGAGGGCGTCAGCCTCGCTGGAGTGATGCCAGTGGTGGAACTCCGGCGTGGCCACGATCCGCTGCAGTGGACGCCACCGCCACCGCACGTTCGCATGCAGGAACAAGCCGGTCACTATCTGGATGACGGCGAGGACGCCGGTGAGCTGAGCGCCGAAGCCGGCGGCCAGCAAGAAGACCATCGGCGGGGCCACCACAGTGCCGTCAAACGGATGGACGCGCACGCCGCTGATCCAGTCCATCCGCTCAGAGGAGTGGTGGACCGAATGGAAGCGCCACAGGAAGCCGACCTCGTGGCTCCACCGGTGCCCCCAGTAGGCCAGCGCGTCGAACAGCACAACCGCCACCATTGCGCGCACCCAGAACGGCATGCTGGTGACCAGCGGTCGCAGCAGCAGCGCTGGCAGCCAGGCAAGGCTGCAAAGAGCAATCACGGCGCCGACGGCTACCCCGGTCAGCTTCAGCACGGGCTGCGCGATGCCCCACGCCAGGTCAGTGCCCAGCCCCGGACGGAAGAACCGCTGACGATGACGCGGGAAAAGCCTCTCGCACGGCACCACCACCACAAGCAAGAGCACCACAGGGGCCAGCGCCGCCGGGTATGCGACGACCACGCCTGCTAGGAACGCGATCACCGCCGCTGACATCCACAGCCGCCGCAGCCGCGAGGCCGCCGCCACGGAAGCGCCTACCTGACCTGAGGGCTGCGAATCGGTCTGCATGCACGCGACGGTACCGAGGCCGGCGCCCGGCGTCGTCAGCCAGACAGCGGACTTTCGCCGTCATCACATCGGCGGATACTGACTGGCTGCGCCGCTCTTGCCCGACCAGCACGGCGCGGCTAGGCCGCCCGCACCCGTGCCCGCAGGCCTACCACTGTTGGTCGCCGCCCAGCTTGCAGGGCTACCACTGGGTCCCGTTCCACTGCAGGATAAAGCCGTCGCCGCCGTCGGTAACCCCGACCGCCCAGGCGTCACCGGAGGAGTACGCGGCTACCCCGACCAGGATCGCTCCGGTCGAGCCGGTGATCGAGATCTCCGGCACCGGCACCCCCTGCCACCTCCGGCCC
Organism: Streptosporangiaceae bacterium; assembly: GCA_030045215.1. Next base: position 8,121 of record JASIBJ010000647.1, read on the forward strand.
GTCCAGTGGAGGATCACCCCGCGCCCTGCGGGCGCCTGCCCGACCGCCCAGGCCGTGCCGTCCGGCGAGA
>JASIBJ010000648.1 GCA_030045215.1 Streptosporangiaceae bacterium
CCCCGGGGCCAACACAGAAGAGTAAGGACAACGAAGCCAAATGGCGGGACAGAAAATCCGCATCCGGCTCAAGGCCTATGACCACGAGGTCATCGACAGCTGGGCGCGGAAGATTGTCGACACGGTGATACGCACCGGCGCTAAGGTCGCCGGTCCCGTGCCGCTGCCGACCGAGAAGAACGTGTACTGCGTCATCCGCTCGCCGCACAAGTACAAGGACTCGCGCGAGCACTTTGAGATGCGGACGCACAAGCGCCTGATCGACATCATCGACCCCACGCCGAGGACCGTCGACTCGCTGATGCGGCTTGACGTGCCGGCGGGCGTCGACATCGAGATCAAGCTGTAGCCGGACGCCCAGTGGTTTGGCAAGCACCGAAGAGAAAGCACTGAGATGAGCGAGCAGATCCCCGCCGGGGGATCCCAGGGGGCCTCCCCCTTGGGCAGGAAGGGCGTGCTGGGCACCAAGCTCGGCATGACCCAGGTCTTCGCCGACGACGGCAGGATGGTCCCCGTCACCGTCGTCGCCGCCGGGCCTTGTGTCGTGACCGCGGTGCGGACGCCCGACGCCGACGGCTACTCGGCCGTCCAGCTGGGCTACGGCGAGATCGACCCGCGCAAGGTGACGAGGCCGGTTGCGGGTCATTTCGCCAAGGCCGGCGTGACGCCGCGCCGGTACCTGGTCGAGGTGCGCACCGCCAACGCGACTGACTACACGCTGGGCCAGGAAGTCACCGCCGAGGCGTTCACCGCAGGTGAGCTCATCGACGTGACCGCCACCAGCAAGGGCAAGGGCACGGCCGGCGTCGTCAAGCGGCACGGCTTCAAGGGCCTGAGCTCCTCGCACGGCACCAAGCGCAAGCACCGCGCTCCGGGCTCCATCGGCGGCTGTGCCTACCCTGGCCGCGTCTTCAAGGGCGTGCGGATGGCCGGCCGCATGGGCGGCGAGCGGACCACCGCTGCCAACCTGACCCTGCACGGCGTGGACGCCGAGCGCGGGCTGCTGCTCATCAAGGGCGCGGTCCCCGGCCCGGCCGGCGGGCTGGTGCTCGTCCGTAACGCCGTCAAGTCCCCAGCAGTGAGTGAGGCGAAATGAGCCCGGCGAAGTCCAGCTCCACGGCCAGGTCGAAGGCTGGCTCGGGAACGGCTGTCGTGCTGCCGCCGGAGATCTTCGACGCGAAGGTCAACGTGCCGCTGATCCACCAGGTCGTGGTGGCTCAGGAGGCGGCGGCCCGGCAGGGCACGCACTCGACCAAGACCCGCGGCGAAGTCCGCGGCGGCGGCAGGAAGCCGTACCGTCAGAAGGGCACGGGCCGGGCCAGGCAGGGCTCGGTCCGCGCGCCGCAGTACGCGGGCGGCGGCGCGGTGCACGGCCCGCAGCCGCGCTCCTACGAGCAGCGGACGCCCAAGAAGATGAAGGCCGCCGCGCTGCGCGGCGCCCTGTCCGACCGGGCCAGGCATGGGCGTGTGCATGTGGTGGACAGCCTGATCGATACGGACACGCCGAAGACCCAGATCGCGATGGCCGCGCTGGCCGCGGTGACCCAGGCACCCGACACCGCCCAGGTGCTCGTGGTGATCACCGAGGGCGACGAGCTGACCCGGCTCAGCCTGCGCAACGCGCCGAGCGTGCACCTGCTCCCTGCGGGGCAGCTCAACACCAGGGACGTGCTGCTGAGCGACTTCGTCGTCTTCACGCAGGAAGCACTCGACAGCTTCGTCGCCCGGATGCGCGGTGAATCCGTTCATACCGCGGTTAAGGGCGGGAACGAGGCGGGTCCCGGCGCGGCCACGGAGGTCAGCGAGCCGTCGTCCGAGGCTGTCGAGGAGCCGGGTGAGGCGCAGCCCGCGCCGGCGAAGCCGAGGGCATCCAGGGCCAAGGCTAAGCAGGAGGATGACCAGCAGTGAACAGGACCGTCAACCCGCGGGACATCCTGCTGCGCCCGGTGATCTCGGAGAAGAGCCTCAGGCTCGCCGATGACGGCAAGTACACCTTCATCGTCAAGCCGGGCACCCACAAGACCCAGATCCGCCAGGCAGTCGAGCACACCTTCAACGTGAAGGTGACCGCGGTCAACACGATCAACCGGCCGGGCAAGCGCCGCCGGACGCGGTTCGGCTGGGGCAAACGGCCCGATACCAAGCGGGCCATCGTCAGCCTCGCCCCCGGCGACCGGATTGAACACTTCGGCGGACCGGTCAGCTAGCCGGCGATCACTAGGAGCTTTAAGCAGATGGCTATCAGAAAGTACAAGCCGACTACCCCCGGCCGACGGGGCGCGAGTGGCTCTGACTTCTCCGATGTCACGCGCACTGAGCCGGAGAAGTCTCTGGTGCGTCCGCTGCACAGCCATGGCGGCAGGAACGTGCACGGGAAGATCACCTCTCGGCACCAGGGCGGCGGCCACAAGCGGGCCTACCGGCTCGTCGACTTCCGGCGCAACGACAAGGACGGCGTCCCGGCCAAGGTCGCGCACATCGAGTACGACCCGAACCGAACGGCGCGGATCGCCTTGCTGCACTATGCGGACGGCGAGAAGCGCTACATCATCGCGCC
>JASIBJ010000649.1 GCA_030045215.1 Streptosporangiaceae bacterium
TCCAGACCCCGGCACGCAAGACGGCGCCGGGTCCGACGCGGCAACCGGGCCCGATGATGGCCGGGCCACTGATCTCAGCGGAGTCGGCAACTGCGGTCTAGTTCCGGCGGATCAGGGATCCGGGTTCAGTCGAGCCCGGCGGCCAGGTGGCGGGCCAGGAACGCGACCGCCTTCGGGACCGCGTCGGCCCGGTTCACGCGTTTGGCCAGGCCGTGGCCTTCGTCTTCGTAGACGAGCAGTTCGCACTCGCGCCCGCGCTCGGTCATCGCGGCATGAATCTGCCGGGCCTCGCTGAGCGGCACCCGCGGGTCATTCGCCCCGTGGATGATGAACAGCGGCGCGCGGATGTCGTCGATCCTGGTCAGCGGCGAGACCGATTGCAGGAACTCGCGGTCGTCGGCCAGCGTGCCGTACTCGCGCTCGCGGTAGGCCCTGCGGTAGGCGGAGGTGTTCTCCAGGAACGTGACTAGCGAGGCGATGCCGACGATGTCCACTCCGGCGGCCCACAGCTCGGGCTGGAATGCCAGCCCGGCCAGCACCATGTAGCCGCCGTAGGAGCCGCCCCACAAGGCGGCACGGGACTGATCAAGGCCGAGCTTGGGCAGGTAGTCGTGCAGCGCCGCGAGGTCGGCGACCGAGCGGAGGCGTCCGTGCTTGTCATCGGCCGAGAGCCACCGCTTGCCATACCCGGCGGACCCCCGGACGTTCGGGACGAGGACGGTATGACCCGCAGCCGCCAGCACCTGAACGTAGGTGTTGAAGCCCTGCTTGGCCTGCGCTTCCGGTCCGCCGTGTACCACCAGCACGGCGGAGGAGGCCAGGTCGGGGGCCGCGGCCTGAGCCTGCGGGTTCCTGTACACCAGGCAGGGCACGGTCTCCCCGTCCGGGGCAGGGACCTGGTGCTCCTGCGGGACGGCCGGGCTGTCCCCGCCGAATGCGCGGGCCGAGCCGGTGAGCTGGCGAACCTGGCCCGGCTCCACCTTCACCACGAGCACGTCGCCCGGCATCTGAGCGCTGGTGACCGACATCGCGACGGTAGCGGAGTCCGATGCCCAGCGTGGCGGCGGAACGCGGTCGGTCACGCTGCCCACCGCGGGCAACGGCAGATCACGGAGGTGCGCGCCGGTAGTCGCGTCGTGCAGGGCCAGCACGGAGGCGCCGTTGTCGTTGTGCTCGACCAGCAGGAGCCGGCCGTCAGGGCAGAGCCAGCCGCTGAGCTCCGCGCCCTCGCGGGTCACGATCCAGGCCAGCTGGCCACTGGCCACCTCGTACCTGGCTATGCCGGTGAACTCCCGCCCGTAGTTGGAGGTGAAATACAGAGCGGAACTATCCGGGGTCCAGAACGGCGAGCCATTCCAGGCCGGCGCGTCCGCCGGCGTGACTTCGGCGAGCCGCTCCTGGCCCTCGGGCGCGGCCAGGTCGACGATGGCCAGGTGCGCCGAGGCGGCGGTGACCTTCGACGCCACGGTTAGCGCGAGCCACCGGCCGTCCGGCGATATCGCTGCCTCGCCGAACATGGCGTCGGCGAGATGCAGTTCCCGCTCTGATCCGTCCGCGAGGCGGCGGATGACAGGATCGAAGTCGACCCCGTTCCGCCTGTTAACGAAATAGCAAACGAGGCCAGGCCGGACGTCAGCGAGTACGTGCATGTAACGCGGATCACGGACCATGGACTCCAGGTCAGCAAGGGCCGCCGGCCGGCCTCCAGGGACCGGCAGCCGCAACAGCGACAGCTGGTGCAGCTCATTGCCGCCCTCGTCGTGCGAGACGATCAACCCGCGCTCGCCGGGCAGATAGCGACCGCTGCACGCTCCGGGCAGCGCGGTCAGCGCCCTGCAGGTACCGTCGGGCCAGATCTCCGTGATCTGGGTAGACCCGGAGTCGTCGCTCCCGGCCAGGACCCGCCCCTCATCGTCGAGGTCAAATGCCTGGTAAAGACGGACGTTGAGGAGCTGAGCCAGATCGAGAGCCATAGCCGTACATTCTCACATCTGGCGGGAATGTAACGTGTCCGCCCGAACCGGTCCTTCCGGTCAGGTGGCGCCCTGGCGAGGGCCGCTCGGCCGGCGAAGCCGATCGCGCACCCACAACACGCCGCCCGGCAGGAACGAACCGAGTACCCCGCACGTCGCTCCGATGAGAGCGACCATGCCCGCGTGGCCGCCACCCACGTGACTGCCCGCCCAGCCGCCGAGGGCCGCGCAGGCTGCGACGGCAAGGACAATCCACCCCGCGATTCGCTGCCGTTGCACACCGACATCCTGGCATCTACCGGTGCGGCACGCACCTTCGGCCCTGGCACGTGACGTCTAGGCTGGCTCCATGACTCCCCCCGACCCCCAGACCGACGCAATCGCAGCCGCGCGCACGCTCCTCGACCGGCACCCGCTGATCGACGGGCACAACGACCTTCCCTGGGCGCTCCGGGAGGCAGGCTCCCTCGACCCGGCCAAGACGGACATCTCCGCGCCGGTGGAGTTCACCCACACCGATCTGCCGCGCCTGCGCGCCGGCGGGGTGGGAGCTCAGTTCTGGTCCGTGTACGTCCCGGCCGAGTTGCAGGGCGAGGCGGCGGTCACAACGACGCTCGAGCAGATTGACCTGGTCCGAGGGCTGATTGCCCGGTATCCGGATACTCTCGAGCTCGCGCTGACCTCGGAGGACCTCGAGCGGATCACGGCGGACGGCCGGCTGGCATCGCTCATCGGAGCC